>CAYJOX010000163.1:815-4303 GCA_964371915.1 uncultured Oscillospiraceae bacterium | reverse complement strand
TGATACATTTAGGGCTTCCGGTGCAGGTGGGCAGCATGTTAACAAGACAGAGAGTGCTATTCGTTTAACATACATTCCTACCGGCCTTGTTGTAGAGTGCCAGGATGAGCGTAGCCAGCATAAAAACCGTGACCGTGCCTTTAAGATACTTCGCAGTAAGCTTTACGAAGAAAAGCAGCGTGAGCAGGCCGATGCCATTGCAAAGGAGCGTAAAAGCCAGGTAGGAACCGGTGACAGGAGTGAGCGAATAAGAACTTATAACTACCCGCAAGGCAGGCTAACCGATCATAGAATAGGGTTAACTCTATATAAGCTTGAGGCAATTTTAAACGGTGACCTTGACGAGGTTATCGATGCACTAATAACCGCCGATAGGGCAGAAAAATTAAAAGCAAGCGATGAAGATGCATAATACACTGCTTTTAACGGCAGGGGATGAAGCGGTAAAAATAGCAGTATCACTTTTAAACAACGGTGATGTTGTTGTTCTTCCTACCGAAACTGTATAGCTCCGGGGGTGTGCAGGGCATTTTTAGGACAAAAAACAGGCCTGCCGATAACCCGCTTATACTACACTGTGACGGTGTAGAGATGGCGCTACGATATATCGATAGCCCTGATGAGCGGTTTTTAAAGCTTGCCGAAAGGTTCTGGCCCGGGCCGCTTACGATCGTTACTAAACGCTCGGAGTTAGCGATAGATTTGGTCACCGCTGGGCAGGATACTGTTGCCCTTAGGATGCCAAATGATGAAAACTTTTTAAAGGTTATTACCGGATGTGGTGTGCCTATAGCGGCACCATCTGCCAATATATCCGGCCGCCCAAGCCCTACCGATGCACAGGAGGTTTATAATCAACTCAATACAAAGGTGCCCCTTATTGTGGATGGAGGCAGCTGCAGTGTTGGCGTAGAGAGCACTATAATAAGCCTTTTGGAAAACGGTGTTGCAATTTTAAGGCCGGGTGATATAACAAAAGCAGAGCTAGAGCAGGTTATATGTGAAATATCTATACAAAGGGGAGAGAGACTTCCGGTAGCTCCCGGTATGAAATATCGGCACTATGCTCCAAGCTGTGATGTTGTTCTATACTGCGGTGACAATTTTCCTTACTATCTAAAAAGTAAATCAGGTAGCTATGGTGTTGTATGCTACGAGGAGGAAAAAAAGGATATTTGGGCAGAACACTGCATAGTATTCGGTAGAGGTAGCGATGAAAAACAGCAACAGCGCAACCTGTTTAAGATACTTAACTCGCTGGATAGTTATGGCCTAAAATGTTGGTATATTCATGCCGATAGGAACTTTGAGGCTTTATATAACCGGCTATACAAGGCATCACAGGGTAGGGTAGATACTTTATGACAATTATCGGAATTACCGGCCGTAGCGGTAGTGGAAAATCTACACTTACGGCCTATTATGCTTCAAAGGGCTATGCAACCATAGATTGTGATATTATAGCTGCACAGGCTTTAGAGGTTGGCTCGCCCTGCCTTGATAAACTTGCAGAGGCATTTGGGGCAGATATAATTAACCCCGATAAAAGCCTTAACAGAGCAAAGCTTTCGCAACGGGCATTCGTAGATAAAAAACATCAAAGATTACTTAACTCAATTACCCACCCATATATTAACGATATGGTTCTTAAGAAGATAAAAAAAGCCCAACAACAGGGTGCACAGTTAATATTTATTGATGTTCCGCTACTTGTTGATTATCCGTTAGAGCACTATTGCGATAAGATTGTTGTAGTAAAGGCAGAGGAGAAACTACAGCATAAAAGGCTGATAAGGAGAGGAATGCCGATTGAACAGGCAAAAAAACGCCTTGCAACACAGCACTCTAATGCAAGGCTTACCGCTGCGGCAGACTATGTAATAACTAATAATGGCTCACAGGATGAGATTAACAAAAAGGCAGAGCAGCTATTAAAAAAATTAATTATATTATCAGATAAAAACAAGGCGAAACCTGTAAGGCGAAGGCGCATACCCCATGGGTATAAAAAATGGTTGCCGGCACTACTACTTTTTCTATTAATACCTATTATCGGGCTCACAGCAACAATACTTAACAACATTGAACATGATGTTTATAGGATAGAATATGAAACCTATGTCAATACTGCGGCAAGAGAAAATAATATTAGCAGATATCTAATATTTGCAGTAATATTGACAGAGAGTGGGTTTGACCCCGATGCTGTATCCAATGTTGGTGCAAGGGGGCTTATGCAGATAACAGAGGATACGTTCGACTGGATTCAGATGAATATAGACCCAGAAAAAAAGTATAACTATGATGATATGTTTGACCCACAGGTAAATATAATGTTTGGAAGCTATTATATCGGGCGATGTTTAGAGAGATATGGATACGATGTATCGACTGCCGCCGCCGCATATCATAGCGGTTGGGGCACGGTAGACGGCCTGCTTGCCGATAAAAACTACAGCACCGATGGTGTTACATTAATTGAGTTTCCGTTTGAACAGATGAACCACTATGTGGATAAAATCAATGCAAACTACGAAAGCTATATTAAGATTTACAGTGAGGAGTAAAAATGAAGAAGAACGAAAAAAAAGACAATAAGTTTAAGGATCTGTATATTGATAACGATAGTTACAAGCAGTTTACCGAGAACAACCTAAAGAAGATTGAGAAGTTTGGTGAAAAATATATCGATTTTTTAAATAATGGTTATACCGAGCGCATGTGTGTTGCGCTTGCAGAGAAGATGCTAACCGATACAGGCTTCACACCATATAAACCGGGAGAGAAACCCTCGGCAGGGGATAAACGTTTTGTTAAATGCGGCGAAAAGGGTGTAATTGCCTTTGTTATAGGTAGCGAACCGTTAGAGAAGGGTGCACATATAATTGCAACGCATATTGATGTACCACGCCTAGATATTAAGGATCCTGTTTTTACAATATTCGATCTACTTCCGCACCTTGCAAACGAACAGCGTAAGAGAACGCTGGATGAGGGGTTAAAGGGTGAGGAGCTAACCGTTGTTATAGGTGGTTTGCCGGATTTCGAAAACGAAGATAAGGAGGCTGTTAAGCTTGCAATTCTTAGGCTTTTAAACGAAAAATATGATATTACCGAAAAGGATTTCATGCGTGCTGAGCTTGAGGTTGTGCCTGCATTTGCGGCAAGGGATGTAGGGTTTGACCGCTCGATGATAGGTGGCTACGGCCATGATGATCGCTCCTGTAGCTATGCCGGAATACGTGCACTTCTAGATCAAACAAGCCCTAAAAAAACTGCAGTGCTAGTACTTGCGGATAAGGAGGAGATCGGCTCGGTAGGCCCTGCAGGCCTTGGTGGTGATTTCCTTAAGAATGTGCTAATGTCTCTCATAACAGCGGCAGAGGGAGATTATCTTGCTCTTGTTCAAAACAGCTTTGTTTTCTCCGGTGATGTTGCGGCGGCATACGATGGGCGGTTTGCCTCGGCGTTTGATAGGCAAAATTCGG
>CAYJOX010000163.1:0-805 GCA_964371915.1 uncultured Oscillospiraceae bacterium | reverse complement strand
CAAGGGGCTTGTGCTTACAAAATATACCGGAAGCCGTGGCAAGGGGGGCACTAACGATGCCAGTGCAGAGGCAATGAGCTTTGCACTACAGGTTATCGAAAAGAGTGGCGCCGCATATCAGCTAGCAGAGCTTGGCGCTGTAGATGCCGGCGGTGGCGGCACGGTAGCCGCATACCTTGGTAACATGGGCTTTGATACGGTGGATATAGGTGCGGCGGTAGCCTCTATGCACTCACCGTTCGAAATACTATCAAAGTCAGATCTATTTGCGCTTTACAGGGCTTATACCACCTTTTTCGCATTTTAGCCTACAGCTGCATACTCTGGAGAGATAGATTCTTTTCAGATAGGTGATGTATGGCGGCATGGCATATACTGTTTTGTGCAGTGTTTTTGTTTGGTTTATGGCATATTGCTATAACCATAGTTAAATCGATTGATCTCTATTTAAAGGATGCGGATGAGGAACGGTACAACGACCCGGATTGAGGGGACGGTACAAAATATTATATTTCAAAATCCCGATAATGGTTATACCATAGCGGAGATTATTCACAGCGGCGGTGTGCTTACGGTTGTCGGGGGTATGCCGCTACTGTGTATGGGCGAAATCTTAACCGCCGAGGGTAATTTTACACATCATCAAAACTATGGTAAGCAATTTGTAGTAGAGAGTTACAGCAGTGAGCTCCCCTCAAATGTTGAGGGGATACGTCTATATCTTTCGGGTGGGCTGATAAGGGGTATCGGGCCGGTACTTGCCGGCAGAATTACCGAGGCATTCGGTAACGATACCTTTGAGGTT
>CAYJOX010000162.1:0-4321 GCA_964371915.1 uncultured Oscillospiraceae bacterium | reverse complement strand
AAAATTCAAGAGGCACATTGTTGTGGCTCTCCGGCTGGTTTTCCTGCCCACAATAGAAAAGTGAAACTACCTCGTAACCCTCTTTTGCAAGGGCTACACTGCGGTCAAAGTCTGAGCTACCGTCCGAGCCACCAAAGGTAACAATTAAACCCGATTTGTTTTTCTCGTCCGGCAACATGTGAAAGCCATTGGTATAACCGTCTTTTATGGCTGTGATTGTCATCCCCTCTTGCTCTAGTGGATAGGAATCCATATCACCGCCAATTACGTAGTTGCCCAGTATCTCTATGTCGGTAGAAAACCGTATGCCGTTGATTGTTCGCATTGCTAATATTGCTACAATAATCACTGCTATTACGATTAAAGTGGTTTTTAGCTTTTTGTATTTTATCATCTATCCTATCCTTAAATTTTATTAGCTGTAACTAACTATATTATAACATGCTTAGATTGAACACTCAACATTATGGGTAATGAAGTGACATATATTGTGTGGTAAACTGCTGCCATAAATATTAAGATTTTTTTCTTGCACAAAAATAAATTAACGAGCCGTGGCAATCGAAAAAATCAAGTTCAAAGTCTTTTGATAATCTTTGTTTTATAGATTCTTCACTATCAAAAGGAAGTGTAAAAAATCCTTTTTTCGCAAGTATTTTTTTAACTACAAAATCAGCAATGTTGCCCTTACCCTCAACATAAAAACTTGAAAGCAGAATACCATCTTTTTTAAGCACCCTTGTAACCTCCGAAAAGGCTTTGTCCTTATCAGGGAATACATGAAAACCATTCATACTTAAAACTATATCGAAAAATTCATCTTTAAATTGAAGATTTCCCACATCACCCTGAACAAGCTTTATATTTTCACCGCTAATTCGCTCTCTTGCAAGGTTTAGCATATCCTCACTGTAATCCAGGCAGGTTATGCCGGCTTTTTTCATTTCACTATATTTTTTATAGGTAAAAACCCCTGTGCCCACAGGCACATCAAGAATTTTCCCGCTAAATTCGTTTGGTATTTTATCGAGTAATATTTTTGCAATTATATTATTGTCTCCACCTTTCCAAACTACTTTAGAATAGAGCTTACTCCACCATGTTTCGTGTGTAATTATCACATCGTAAATGTTTTTTGTGGATTTGTATGAGCTTTGTATTTTATCTTCCATAATTTTTCCTTTTTAATTCCTACTCCTAAGATTCTTAAACTCTTTTCCAACCATAAGCACCGTCCAAAGCACAATTATTACATCAATTATAAAGGATGCATAGTAGATGCTAGCTACACCAAAAAATCTTGGAACGATGAGCATTACAGGGATATAGAATACAAATTGCCTTGCCATACCGATGATCGCAGCAGGTTTACCTTTATCCACAGCAGGAAAGAAGGTCATTGCCATAAAAATTACGGATAATATAGGTACTATCAAAATGTAAACCCGAAAAGCATTTAGCTGTGATGATGTAAATATTGTCTCGGTAAGCATCATAGATAGGATTGTTTGTGGTGCAATTAAGGTTACTAGCCATAATGGAATTGTAAGCGCCATTGCCGCTACTGCAAAAATTTTGTAAGCTTTTATTACACGTCCATACTGCTCTGCACCGTAATTGATGCCGATGACAGGCTGTAACGCCCTCATCAACCCGAATATCGGTGTTAAGAAGAATTGGAACACACGATACACCACACCGTAAAAGGCGATGTCAGCCACTGTTCCATAAGTAGAAAGGGCATTAAATACAACGATAGCTTGAATTAATGTCATAACTGTCATGATAAGAGATGAAACACCAAGGCGGTTAATATTGGTTACTATGGTTTTATCCATTTTTAGAGAAAAGGCATTGGTTTTAAAGCTTGCTTTTCCTCTTGCAAGGTAGGTAAACCCCACAAGGGAATAGACAAGCATTCCAACATTTGTACCCCATGCCGCCCCTGCAACACCCATATTCATTAAGGCAATAAAGATATAGTTACAAACTGCATTGGCGAGTAGTCCCAACCCCATCATCCAAGCGGCGGTTTTCATTCTACCCTCTGCACGAATAAGCATATTTATTGCAAGCCCATATATCCAGAAAAACGACCCGTATATTGTAATTCTAAAATACTCATCGCCAAATGATAGTTCCCCCCCTACACCACCCATCATAATCACAAGCTGTGTTGAGAATAGCAGTCCAAGCACTATATATATTATTGCGGCAACTACCGCCATAATATTGACCCCACCGACAAGGTTTTTCTGTGTCTTTAAATCTTTTGCACCAAGGGCAATACTAAGTACAGAGCCAGCGCCTACACCGATGAGCGACCCGATGCCCGTGCTTAACCCGGTAATTGGATAAGCAAGGGAAACCCCGGCAAGTGCGGTTTCGCCTACATATTGCCCCACAAAATAAGCATCGAGCATAGAGTTTGCGCCGTATAGTACCATTGCAATAACCGCCGGCCACGATAACTGCACCATGACTTTCCATAGATTTTCACCTAGAATAAACTGCTTTTGTTTTTCTTTTATGTCTAAAGTTTGTGTTTGCATATCTTCCCTCCTTTTAACATCGTAGTTAACGGTTAGCGTTTGCTAACTTATATGTAAAATTTTTTCGATGCGTGTTATTATAAATTTAAATACCAAATATCGTTTTCCAACCCTCACAAAAAAATTCAATTAAAACTTCAACCTGCTCCATTGCCTCATCTTTTTCTATATCATGCCGTACCACCTCAAAAAGGGCATAGCATTGAGCACTCATAATTGTATGAAGTTGCTGTTTTGTAAGCTTTTTGCAGTTATAGCCTTTTTGTATCATCTTAGTTAAGAAAAGCATAGTTTCTTTTTCTTCTATCTCTATGACTTTCTCTATAAAGTTTTCATAGGAGCTACCACGTGAGCAGTTGATTAGCAGTATGAAATCATCTTTACTCTCGAAGATAAGTTTTACCAAACCTCTGCTTGTAATTTTCATACTCGCAAGTAGATCAAGATCGGTTTCAGAATCAAGGCTGTTAAGCCCCCTATTGTTTCCGTCTGCATTTATCTTGAAAAAATCATCATATGCCGGTTTTACAAGGGAAGAAAACAACTCCTCTTTGTCCTTAAAATGGCGATAGAATGCACCGGTTGTAATGCCCGCATCTCTGCAAAGCTCTCTAAGATTAGCTTTTTCATATCCGTATTCTAAGAAAAACTTTCTTGCACTTAGAAGTATTTTCTCATGTGTACCATCATAATTTTTTGGCGACATTGTAGTAATCTCCAGTGCAATAACTTAGTTAGCTAACAATGTTATCATTTTATCATAACATACTGTATTTGTCAACATTAGCACTCCTTATAAGTGGGTTGTGATGGATATTGTAGCAGTGAGTGATGGATTGCAACATAAATAATTGAACTGAAATATCTTTTATGATATACTGTCAGCAAGAAGGTTATAGGAAACAACCGGAGGAGCTATGCGGATTTTGGATAAGGTGAAAGGATGTATCGTCTTAAAGGAAGGTTCTTGTGCCGATGCTGAGATATCCGAACTTAGGGCGTTACTAAATAAATGTGATGACGGTAAGAAAGCACAGATTGAATCAGCGATAAAAAATCTTGAATATGGCAAAATCGGTGAAAACGCTATTCTGTTCGAACTTAAAAACAGTGGTTTTCCTATGCTTGTTTTACAGGACTTATACTTAGAGTTTGATGGACTTAGCGCACAGATTGATTTTATGATTCTCACAAGAGACAAAAGCTATATTATTGAATGTAAAAATATGTATGGCGACATTGTTGTGAACGACAGCGGCGAATTTATGAGAAAAATTAATGGACGAACTCAAAAAATATATTCCCCTGTTACACAGTGTGAACGTCATGTTCAGCTAATAAAGCAGATACGATATGATGCAAAAAGTAATTTTTTCACTAAACTTATGTTTGAAAAATATGGTAATGCAGGGTACAAGCCACTGATTGTAATGGCAAACCCAACCGGTAAAATAAACACAAAGTATGCCCCGAAAGACATGAAAAAAATAATAATAGGGGTTGACCAGCTGGTAAGGTACATAAAACAAAATCATCAAAAAGACGATGAGGGATTAGAAAGCCAGATGTTGGAGCTCGGTGACTTCTTTCTAAAAGCACAAAAAACAAACCCACAAAACTATATGGAAAAATACAGAAAATTAGAAAAACTCGATGACTCACGTGTAGATAAATTACTGAACAATACCGATACAGCTGTCTCAACGAGTGACAATACGAATGATGTTATAATATGTTCTCGTTGCGGTAGTGAAATGGTGCTACGTACA
>CAYJOX010000161.1:0-4331 GCA_964371915.1 uncultured Oscillospiraceae bacterium | reverse complement strand
AGCGAATACAACTTTTTTTATTGATAAACGCCTTCTTGTTCTTAACATCTATAATATCCTTGGGGCAGATCTCGGCACATTTTGCACAGCCTACACAGCCCTTGCGGTTAATAACGGGGCGTGGTGTTATTAGCTCGGCAACATAGGGCATGATAAAACGTAGCGGCCTTGGTAGCCGGTTTGCAAAGATTATAGATTTTTGTGTGGAGGGCATCTTAAAATCCTCTATCGGTTTAAAGTTATCCGCACTATATAACAGCTCGGGTGAGAACTCACCGCACAGCCCCCTGCTTTTTGCCGATACAAGGTAGGGGACATCATCACAGTCTACCCCTATATACCTTGCGGCCACTATATCGAGGTTATATATATTCTCGGCCGCTATAATACTGCCTATCTGCCGTGGCTCCCCGCCGGAAGGGCCGTCCCCCTCCATGCCTACTACCGCATCCACTATCGTAATATCGGGCGAGATAAGCTCGCACAGGTCGCACAGCATCTCTCCAAAGATATCCCTATCGGGAAATCTCATATGCAGCTCTGCCTTTTTAAGGCCCGGTATAACCCCAAAAAGGTTTTTAACACCGCAGGTGAGCGACATCATTGCATGGGTTTTAAGCTTGGGCATATTTATTATAAAATCGGCATTATTTATCGGGTTTGTTACGATAAACTCTTTGCAACGTATGCCATCCACCCTGCGTGAAGCGCTCTCATAATCGCCACCGTAGGCTACCCCCAGCCGCTCGCATACCTCCTGCAGGCCGGAAATTTTATAGATGGCGCTCATCGCCGCCTCGCTGTATATTCCGCCGGCAGAATCGATAACCGTTATCTGTTTTACCCCTCTTGCCTTAAGCGCTATAATAACCGCCTCTACCACCGCAGGGTGGGTGGTAACAGCCGCATCCGGCCCGTGTTTTGCAACAAGGTTTGGTTTTATGGCTACCCTCGTATCGGCGCTAAGGGTTTTTGCTGCAGGCAGGGTGCCGAATATCTTTTCTACTACACCGCTTAATAAATCTAGATCGTAGCTTTTTGCATCCTCTACTATTACCCTGTTAAAACCCATTAATATTCCTTTTTCTGCATCAGTTCGTCATATAGCTTTAGATAGCTTTTATAGCGGCTAGTATTAATTAAACCGCCCTCTACCGCATCCCTCACGGCACAGCCTGCCTCGGCACGGTGGCTACAATCGGCAAAGCGGCAATCGCCGCTATAGTTTGAAAATTCTAAAAATAGCCCTGCAAGCTCGGCCGGCTCGGCATCACACAGCATGGTGAACGATAGGGAGGAAAAGCCTGCCGTATCGGCAAAAAAGCCGCCGCCCGCCGTAGGAAGAAGCTCTGCCTCGCGCGTTGTATGTACCCCCCTGCCCAGCTTTTTGCTTATCGGCGCAGTAGGGCGGTTTACGCCGTAAAGGCGGTTCATGAGGGTGCTTTTTCCTGCCCCTGTGTTGCCGGCAAGCACCGATATACACCCCTCGGTTAGGCGCATAATCTCGCCGTCATCCTGCCCTGCTATTAGGGGTTTATGCGGGGTCGAATCATATATATCACAAAGGCGTTTTGCCTTTTTAAGGTCGGTTTTTGTTATTATTAGGCTTACCTGCGCCCCGAGGTGTAGGCCGGCCGCTATCATGGTATCCAGTAGTAGCGGTGAGCTAACCGGCTGTACGGTGGAGGCCACTATAAACAGCCTATCCACATTGGCTACCGGCGGGCGCACAAGGCGGTTTTTCCTCGGTAAAATTTCGGTTATTATCTGGGTGAAACCGCCATCTCCCCCCTCGGAGGGCTCTATTAAAACATAATCTCCGGCTACCGGTTTTTCTCCCTTTTCACGAAACAGCCCCCTCGGCTTTGCGGTGACAATGCCAAAAGGCGTATGGAGGGTATAAAACCCCCCTACGCCCTTTAATATAATGTTTTTTCCCTGCTTTGCCATTAGCCGGTATATAGGCCGAAGGCAAGAACATTTCCGGCAGAGCCTGCCGCCGGTATCTGAACCGCAATAGTGCCTGCTGCACCACCCGGTATATCAAAGTCATCGTCATAGTTCATCTGAATATACGGGTAGGCCGCCTGCGCCGCCGCAGGTGTTAACCCTACAATGCTGGGGATAACCGGCTCACCCGGTGCCGGTGTGGCAACGGCCCTTGGCATAGCGGTTACAACGTTAACGGTGGAGTTACGCGGAATCTCGGTGCCCGGCTCCGGTGTCTGCTCGATAATCGTTCCGGCGGGAAGATCGCTCTCTACCTGGCCTGCAACACCTATATTAAGCAGGGCATCGAACAGCAGTTGCTGTGCATCATCGTAGGATAGGTTTCGTACATCAGGCACCTCGGTATCTCCATCGGTAGATATGGTAGATACATATAGTATAACACTACTGCCGCTCGAAAGCTCGGTGCCGTAGGTTGGCTCTATGCCCATTACATAGCCATAGGGAACCTGTTCCGATTCATCCACGACAAACTCTACATTAACAAGCAACCCTAAATCCATAAGTATGCGCTCGGCATCGTTACGGCTCTGGCTTAGAACCTCTTGAGGTATAGTTACAATCTCTATGCCTTTACTTACCTGTAGGGTGACTTTTGCATTTTCTTTAACGGTTTTAGGCGGTTTTGGATATTGGTTAACGATGTATCCTGCCGCATACTCGTTGCTGTAAACCTCCTCTACAAGGAAGCTGAAATCATGCCCATCGTTCGATATAGTTTCGTAGCTACTGCCGATAAAGTTTGGAAGCTCTACATCCTCGAAACTTGCAAACAGTGGGGTGCCGGAGAGATTGAAGATAACAACTATAAGTAGGGCGGCACCTATTGCAAACGCCATGGCAAGGCCGAGCATCATCGGAATAACGATGCCGAATACGGTTATCTTCTTCTTTGGGGCGTTTTTAGCCTGAACACGCTCCCTTACACTCTGCCTTTTCACTGTAGATTTTTGTGTCACCTTATCGATATATTTTGTCTGGCTATCGTCGTTAGATAGGTAGGTATACTCGAACCTTATGCTGGGGTTGCGCTTAAACTCCTCTATATCGGCACGCATTGCCGCGGCGGTTGAATAACGATCGCTAGGCTCTTTGGACATAGCGCGCATCGTTATCTCCTCTAGCGCCTTAGGGATTTCCGGGTCTATGTCTCGTGGGCTTATCGCCGTATCGCTTATCTGCTTAATGGCTACCGATACTGCGCTATCCGCCTCAAAGGGTAGCATGCCGGTTAGCATCTCGTATAGCATAATACCTACCGAGTAGATATCCGCCTTTGGATCGGTGGTGTCCCCCTTTGCCTGTTCCGGGCTGATGTAATGTACCGAGCCGATGGCCTTTTCTGTCATGGTACGGGAATCGCTACGGGATAGCCGAGCGATGCCGAAATCCATCACCTTTACGTTGCCATCCTGCATTAGCATTATGTTCTGCGGTTTTATATCACGGTGCACAACGCCCTTCTCGTGGGCATGGCTTAGGGCAGAAAGTATCTGCTCGGTGAAGAATACCGCTATCTTCCACTTTAGTTTACCCTCGCTACGCTCGATATAATCAGAGAGCGATATACCGGAGACGTATTCCATCACGATATACTGGATAGAATCGGACACACTTACATCAAAAACCTTAACTATATTATCATGGTTAAGCAGTGATATAGCCTTGCTCTCGTTTTTAAAGCGGCGAACAAGCTCGGTGTTATCTAAAAACTCATCCTTTAAAATTTTAACTGCAACGGTGCGCCCTGTCTGAAGGTCGGTAGCCTTATATACGTTGGCCATGCCGCCCGATCCACATAGTGAATCCAGCTGATACCGCCCGTCCAGTCTCTTTCCTAATATCTCGTTAGATGACAAATTTATTACCTCACTATCTTTGGCATTGCTATAACTACGGTGGTAATATTATCCAGCCCACCACCTGTTTTTGCTAACTTAATAAGTTTTTCGGGTATATCGAAAAAACTGCTTGTCTGTAATATCATCTGTATTGCAGATTCATCGGCACAGTTTGTAAGCCCATCGCTACACAGTAGCAGTTTATCTCCCGGTGATATCTCGTATGCGCTGTAATCAAGATCGACAATCTCGGCAACCCCTATCGCCCTGGTTATTAGGTTTTTCTTCGGGTGGATCCTCGCCTGCTCCTGTGAAACCTCGCCGTTATCAAGCAGATCCTGCACTATCGAGTGATCCTTCGTAAGCTGTTGCAGAATACCGTTTCGCAGTAGATAACATCGGCTATCCCCCACATTTACGAGGTGCAAGAGCCCATCTCTAACTACTGCCGCTACTACGGTAGTTCCCATGCCGGATTTT
>CAYJOX010000160.1:0-4352 GCA_964371915.1 uncultured Oscillospiraceae bacterium | reverse complement strand
CATGACCATAGTTATCATTAACAGGCTTAAACTTGTTAAGGTCAAGGTAGAATATCACAAAGTCGGTCCCCTTTGCTTCCTTATAATATTTTTCAAGTTTCAACCTATTATAAGCACCTGTTAAGGGGTCTGTCTCAAGCTTTTTGGTTAAATTTTCTCTAATTATGCGGGCTTTTTTCATGTATCTACAAACAAACAGGTTGATAGATAGCAACACAAGAAAACATGCAATAAAGGTAGTTACAACAACCCTAGTTTTATCTTTCCTATGTAAATCCATCTGTAAATCCGCATCGTTAAGTTTAAAATCATAATTGCTTGCATAGCTAGAGTTAAAATCTTCGGAGGTAAAAAGGTCTAGTTCCTCCTCTTGATAAATCGAGGAAATTTTAATCTCATATCCAAGATTGGGAAGGTTTGTCACGGCAATTGATGATAAAAGCTTATCGACATGAACTACCACGGCAGAAAATCCAATAAATTCGTTATCAATATACAGGGGGTTGCGAATAACAATGCCTACCTTACCACCGGCGAGCTTATAGGGACCCGAAACAACAATTTCACCACTGTCCCTTGCCATAATTGCATCATCCGTTGCAGTTTTATCTTCAAATACATTTTGCCCTAATAAAAACGCGTTTAATTCATAAGGATATACCTGTGTGAAAATGCCGTTAGAAAGATAGGCAATAGATGGTTCGATGTTTTTATTATATAGTGCGTCTGAAATTCTATTAAAATGTAGATCACTAATCTGGCCGTCCTGTATAACTATTATTTCCCCTAAAATTTGGCTAACCTGTATTTGTGATTGCAGCGCTGATTGAATTCTATCAGCATATATTTCAATTAAGTTTTGTTCCTTTTCCTCTATGTCTAAATATGTTAAGTTTGTAATATAAAGAGATATAAATAAACTAATGATTAATAGCAAAACAAATAATATCTTTAAAAGCTTCATTCTATCTCTCCTGGCTATATCCAAAAGCTAATACATTTGAAACAAACTGCGGTTATAATAATTAGCCTACTCTTTTTAAAGAAAATCAAAGTAGGAAAATAAAGGTTTATACAGTTAGTCTTTACTACAATTATAAGATAATATGGTTATAAATGCAAGAAAAAGTTGAAATGTTATAGGGATGCTGGCAAGCATAGCATCTGTATGTGCACTATTTGGGTAGTATCCCATAACCTTTATTAACAGAAAAGACGGATAGTACGATACTATCCGTCTGTACAAGCACTTTATAGGTAATTTCTCTATGAAAAACCCGCTATATACACAGCCCTTTTTTGGCTTCTCTACTGCTCGGTTGCCTTCATTGCATCAAGCGTTTTCTGTAGTAGTTCATCAAGTGGCCAGCCTAGGTTATCCGCCCCCTTTTGAATTGTATCCCTATCACACCCTGCGGCAAATGCCTTGGTTTTAAACTTTTTCTTTACCGATTTTAAATCCATATCGGATACGCTTTTAGAGGGGCGCATTAGTGCGGCGGCGCCTATCAGCCCTGTAAGCTCGTCCACCGCAAAGAGTATCTTTTCCATCTGCTTAACCGGCTCTATATCGGAACAGATACCGTAGGCATGGCTTGCAATGGTGCGAATCGTCTCCTCCTCTACCCCTTCTGCCTCTAACAGCTCGAAACATTTTTTACAGTGCTGGTCCGGATATCTGCCAAAATCAACATCGTGTAGTATCCCTACCGATGTCCAGTACTCTACATCCTCGCCATTTTCGGCGGCAAAATATCCCATAACCCTGCCTACCGTTTCACTGTGTACCGTGTGAAAGGGTTCATCGTTGTGTTTTTTAAATATCTCTCTTGCCTTTTCAACTGTTAATGACATTCCTTCTCCTTGTTCTATAGGTGGTTGTAGTAGCTAAAATCCAGCTCACTAAGGCCGGGTAGCTGTTTATCCTTGGGCGAGAGTGAGGGTTCACCATCTAACTGCCAATCTATATTAAGCCGGCTATCGTTATAGATTATTCCCCCTTCATCCGATGGGTCGTACAGGTTGGTGCATTTATAAAAAAATTCTGCAACCTCCGATAACACGCAAAAACCGTGGGCAAAACCCTCCGGCACATAAAACATAGTGCCCTGCTGTGCATCCAATGTTACCGCCACATGTTGCCCAAATGTAGGGCTGTTGGGCCTTATATCCACCGCTACATCTAAAACAGTGCCGAGCGTTGCCCTAACAAGCTTGCCCTGTGGCTTTGCTTTTTGAAAATGCAGGCCCCTTAGCACACCCTTTACACTTCTTGAACAGTTATCCTGTACAAATTCGGCGGTAATTCCACCCTCGTAAAATGCGTTTTTGCGATAGCTCTCCATAAAAAAGCCACGCTCATCGCCAAACTTTTTTGGGGTTACGATTATTGCACCCTTTAGTGCCGTAGGCGTAAAGGTAAAGTTTTGCATATATCACCCATCTAAAACATCTATCTGTAATACAATAACATATTATAGCCATTTTTTCAAGCGGTTAATAAAACTAAAAGGGTTGACAAATATGGTCTATTGTTGTAGACTAAAATAAAAGGAGGTCTATAATGATAGACTTAAAATTAACCGATACCGAATATCGCTTTTTACAGCTTATCTATGATGCCGAGCCGCTACGCTCCAAACAGCTTGTAGAGCTATGCGATAAGGCGCTTGGCTGGAAAAAATCCACCACCTTCACCATGCTAAAAAAACTTTGCCAAAAGGGCGTTGTTGCAAACAACGGCTCGGTTGTATCTTCCGTTATAGATAGGCAGGAGATTGAACGCTTTCGTAGTAGAGATGCAGTGCAGCAGAGCTTTGGCGGCTCACTGCCTAACTTTCTTACGGCATTTATGGGCGGGCAAAAACTTAGCGAGCAGGAGGCACAACTTTTACAGGCGATAATAGAACAGCATAGGGAGCAGTAGTTATGGAAAATCTGTTCGAGCTGTTTATCGGCCTTACAATATCGGGTAGTATTGCGGCAATAGCGGTAATGGCTTTAAGGCTGTTTTTATCAAGGGCGCCAAGGCAACTTTCCTACCTTATGTGGGCTGTGGTTTTTTTAAGATTTGCCCTGCCTTTTAGTTTCGAGCTACCAATACTAGAGCCGGTTACGCTACAGGCTGATTCCTTGCAGGGTAGTGTAGCAAACCCTTTAACTTTATCGATTGGCACTACCTCCAAAATAACTTCGGCCGAAAGTATAGTAGCTATACTGCCCTATATCTGGCTTGCCGGTGTTGCCGTACTAATTGTTTATATTGTTGTTTCCTATATAGTGGTTAGTAAGAGTGTTCGCTTTGCCGTTAAAGAGAGGGGAAATATCTACCGCTGTAGTGAGATTAAAACCCCCTTTGTATTTGGAGTTATAAAACCGAAGATATATCTACCGGGAGATATTCGGTGTGATGATATAGATAACATTATACTGCACGAGCAGGCACATATCGATAGGCTTGATCATATTACAAAACCTATCTTCTTTATAATAACCGCAGTTCATTGGTTTAATCCTATAGCGTGGATTGTATACGGCCTTATGAATAGTGATATGGAGATGGCCTGTGATGAGAGAGCCACTAAAGGCAAAGATGGCTCATGGTGTGCCGAGTATGCACATTCTTTGCTTCGCTTTGCAACCAATAGGAGGATTGCCTTTTCTATACTGTTTTCGGTAGCAAATCCCGAAAGGCGGATATTAAATATACTAAAAAACAGGTCGCCAAACAGGCTATACAGTGTTTTATTTATAATACCGGTTATATTTTTTGCCGCCTGTTTTGCAGAAATAACTCGGCCGATAACGATAGTTTCCCCTATTTTTACCGCGCCTGAGGCACCACAACCTCCGGCACCGCCGGCTAGTACACAACAGGCAAAGCACATACTCCCATTAAATAATTTTAGTATATCCAACAGCTATAATTATTCGGACGGTTATGTTGATTATTTCGGTGTAGACATGGTAGCCGATCAGGGTAGTATGATTTATGCAACCGCCGATGGCAGGGTGTTATTAGCCCAGAATGATACCGAGGGGTACGGCAGATATATTGTGCTTGAACATGATGATGGCACCTATAGCCTTTATGCACACTGTAGCGAGCTGTTGGCAGAATTTGACCAACAGGTAAAGCAGGGTGATGTTATAGCCTTGGTGGGCAATACCGGAAACTCCACCGGCTCACAGCTACACTTTGAGATAAGGAATGATATTGATATGGCGCTATTTGCCGAGATTAATGCCGAAGGCGAAGTTAAACCCGCACTCTACAACTTCCCACAGATAGAGCAGGCGATAGATACAAGCAATAAGGATATTGAAAGCCATCGAAATGAGATGTTGCCCTA
>CAYJOX010000159.1:340-4359 GCA_964371915.1 uncultured Oscillospiraceae bacterium | reverse complement strand
GCCACTGCCACCCAGGGTAAATGCCGGGCGAATAATAAGCGGATATCCGCTTTGTGCGGCAAAATCCAATGCTGTCTGCACATCGTTTGCGATTACCGATGGAATTACAGGCTGGTTTATCTTTTGCATAGTTTCTTTAAATACCAGCCTATCTTCTGCCTTATCGATTGTCTCGGGCGAGCTACCAAGTAGCTTAACATTCATGCTATCTAAAAAGCCATCCTTTGCAAGCTGCATACAAAGGTTAAGGCCTGTCTGCCCGCCAAGGCCTGAGAGAATGCTATCCGGGCGCTCTTTCTCGATAATACGTTTTACGGTGGGCAGGGTTAACGGCTCGATATATATTTTATCGGCTATATTTTTATCGGTCATTATGGTTGCAGGGTTAGAGTTAATAAGGACAATCTCTATCCCCTCCTCCCTAAGAACACGGCAAGCCTGAGTACCGGCATAGTCAAATTCTGCTGCCTGGCCTATAACTATAGGGCCGGAACCAATAACCAGCACCTTTTTTATGTCTTTATTTAACGGCATTGTTCACCTCTATGCTGTTTATAAATTTATCGAATAAAAAGCCTGTGTCAAGTGGGCCACCACAAGCCTCAGGGTGGAACTGTACGGACATAGCCGGAACCGTTTTATACATTATGCCCTCACAGGTATTGTCATTCACATTTGCAAACCACTGCTGAGCCATATTTTCGTCTATACTCTCACTGCAGACGGCATAGCCGTGGTTTTGGCTACTGATATAAACCCTACCGGTCGTTAAATCCTTAACCGGTTGGTTTGCACCACGATGGCCAAACCGTAGTTTTGTGGTTTTAAAGCCCATCGAAAGTGCAAGTAGTTGGTGCCCCAAACAGATTCCGAACATCGGTATACCTGATGTCATTATCTCTTTTAGGTTGTCTATTATCTCGATATTTTCGGCCGGATCTCCCGGCCCGTTAGAAAGCATAATCCCGTCAACATCTAGAGCCTTTAAATCGGCAAGCGTTGTTCTTGCCGGCATAACATGAACATCACACCCACGCTTTGCAAGCTCATTTGCAATATTCTTTTTATAGCCAAAATCTAAAAGCGCAACCTTGTATCTAGGCTTATCCTCACTTATCTGCCGGGCATTATCAAGGGTAACATTTTCTACCGCCTGCTTAACACTGTAGCTATCTATTGCCTGCATATCAACATTTTTTGGATCGCCGGTTGTTATTACGCCATTCATAACCCCTTGGTTTCTGATCATTCTTGTTATCGCACGGGTATCCACATCATAAAGGCCTATTATATTGTTATCCTTTAAAAAGGTGTCAAGCTCACCCTCACTACGAAAGTTTGAGGGGTGCTGACACCTATGCTTCACAATGTATGCCGATGCTCCTATGCATTCACTTTCAAAGTCGTTAGGTATTACGCCATAATTACCTATTAACGGAAAAGTTTGAAGCACTATCTGTCCATAATAACTTGGGTCGGTAAGTGTTTCCAGATATCCTGTCATGCCGGTTGTAAAAACAACCTCACCGATAACCTCACCGGTTGCCCCAAAGCTTTTCCCTTCAAATATTGTCCCGTTAGCTAAAACAAGGTACGCTTTTTCAGACATGTTTAATTCTCCCATTTAAACTAGAAGTTCCTATATTTTGATTCTATTCTTACATAATAAAACGCCCACCGAACAATACCTCATGTGTATTATATACAATACACACTACATCAATTCGGTGAACGCCTTTGTTAACCATAATAATTATACCGCAGGGGATACAATTTGTCAATAACCGTATAAAAAATATAGTCATCAACCGCAAAAAGAAATAAAGCTATTATGTTGTGGATCGTTTACGGTAGGCGGTAACCTGTTACTGTCGATATACAAAGCCTGCAGTACCCAATATAGAGGTAAAAACCACTATGTTTACAATAGCGGCAAAGCATTAATAAATTTATAATAATTTTAGCTATAACCGTTTATAATAAATGCAACTATAACTGCGATTAAGCCATACATTGTACCACACCTAAAAATGTAAATTCATCGTTGACAATACATATTATTACTGTTAAAATATAGATGATAATCGCCAGATATTAATATATATTTATTTATCGAATTAAAGGTAAAGATGAAAAACAGAAACTTCATTATTTCAATAGCCTTAGGCATAATGTTTTTTGCTGTAATAGCTTACAGCACCTTTTTGTTCAACAACACTGTAAATCGTGAACTCGAGAGCTCTGTACGCACCACCCTTGTAGATATGGCAGACCAGCAGCAGGTTGCACTTAACAGGCAGTTAGAAAATATTGTTTATTCACTAACCAGCCTTGCCGAAACGATCGAAGCAATAGGGGTGGAAGAGGATGCCTTATTAAATTTTATAGCTGAAAAACAGCAGGCTTTACATCTAGATTCTGTTTTATTGATCGACACTAAGGGTATGGCCTTTTTGTCGACAGGTGATTTTGATGACGTTGCAGATGAGGTGTTTTATAACGCTGCTATGTCCGGTGATACTTTTGCATCCGAGCCACACATATCCAAATATACCAACAAAGAGGTTGTAACCGTATCGACCCCTATCTACAGTGAAGGCAAGATTGATGGTGTGCTGGCCGTAGAATACACTACAGAACATCTCCTTTCACTTCTTGCAACGTTTACCGATGATAGAGGATTAACCCTTATACTTAACAAGGATAGCGAGATAATGCTTAGCACAAGCACCAAGGTTATAAGTTTCGAAGCTTTTAAAAATGCGGAATTTGAGGGCGATACCACCTTTGATAGCGTTGTAGATGCTTTTTATGACGGTGAGTCCGGCAGCCTATCCTACAGTATTTACGGCGAAAAGAAACTAGGTGAGTATCGACCGATCGCTATAAACAACTGGATATTGTTTTTTGAAATCTCCGAAGAGAGCATGATCGACAGCATACAAAATATTTCCAACAGCATGCTTTTTACAAGTGCGCTGATAGTTGCTTTTGCTTTTTCTGCAATTGTATATGTTGTAATCTCTAAAAACAATGCTTCAAAAGAGCTTGAAAAGGTTGCATATTATGATGAACTTACCGGAATACCTAACCTTGTAAAGTTTAAGATGTTAGTTGCTAAAACCCTTAAAAACCAGCCAGATAAAGACTATACTATGGTTAAGATGGATATGATCAACTTTAAAGCTGTTAACGAGATGTTTGGCTTCGATGAGGGAAATAAGGTTATCTGTGCAATTGCAGCTACCGGTAAATCAGTACCTGATGCTAGTTTCGTACAGGCAAGAATTGGGTCCGAAGAGTTCATGTTTTTTGCCGAAAGCCACCTTTTCGAAAATCTTAGAGAATCCTCAAAGGGGTATGAGAATACATTTAAAACACAACTACCGCAACTAAGTGATCATCAATTCACCTTTAGATATGGGCGATATTTTCTAACACGCGGCGAAACTGATATTAACAACATTATAAATAAAACTAACATAGCTCACTCCTTTGCAAAGCGTGATTCTACTGATAACGTTTGGGATTATGATGAGGCGTTTACAAAAAAGGTTTTAAAGGATACCGAAATTGCAAACAAGATGAACAAGGCCCTTGAAAACAAGGAATTTAAAGTTTATCTTCAACCGAAATATAATGTAAAAACAGGTGTCGTCTCGGGAGCAGAGGCTCTCGTAAGGTGGATTGAAAAAGATGGAAAGATGGTTTTCCCTAACGATTTTATACCATTGTTTGAGCAAAATGGTTTTATCGTAGAGCTAGACAAGTATATGCTTAGCAATGTTTGCCAGCTACTTAAAGGTTGGAGCGAATTGGGTAAAACGTGCATACCTATCTCTGTTAACTTCTCCCGCCTTCATCTAAAAAATGCAAACTTTGTAACCGAAATCAAGAAGATAGTAGACTTTTATGGTGTAGAGGCAAAGTATATTGAGATTGAGTTGACAGAAAACACCGTGATGGAAAATGAAGCGGAGCTTCGTGTTCTGATAAAAAGTTTGCACAGGGAAGGTTTT
>CAYJOX010000159.1:0-309 GCA_964371915.1 uncultured Oscillospiraceae bacterium | reverse complement strand
ACTCCTCGCTTGGAATGCTAAAAAACTTTATGGTAGATACATTAAAGCTCGACAGAAGCTTTTTTATCGAGGTTGAGGACAAGGAGGAACACCGCCGCGGTGAACTTGTAGTAGGCAGTATTATAGAACTTGCAAACAGCCTTGGAATTTACACAGTTGCCGAGGGAATCGAGAACCATGAACAGGAGGAGTTCTTGCGCCAGATTAACTGCAAGGCCGCACAAGGATACTTCTTCTCAAAGCCGATACCGGTAAATGAATTTGAAGAGTTGTATCTAAAATAGACCAAGAAAATTCCGTTTTTTAAAC
>CAYJOX010000158.1:644-4363 GCA_964371915.1 uncultured Oscillospiraceae bacterium | reverse complement strand
AAGTTTTTTTAGCTTTTCGGCACTTTTCTCCCCTACACCCTTTAGGTACCGTATGTCCATTACTCTACCGAAACAATATAGTAGTATACAGGTTGCCCACCCATAATTAGGCTGGATTCTACACTTTTCGGAAGCTTGTCGGTTATCGTTTTAAAGACCTTGTTTGCCTCGTCCTCTGAAACATCCGAGCCTGCTATTAGGGTGAAAAAGTTACTGTGTTTATTAACCATCCCCTTTACAAGCTTGTATAGGGTGGCAGATACATCGGTACCCACATGTGCAAGCTTGCCGTTTTCAAGTGCCAAAATTTCATCTTTTTTAATCTTGTGACCATCAAAATCACTATCTCTTGCAGCAAAGGTAATCTGCCCTGTTGAAACAGCTTCGGCTGCGAGGGTCATCTCGGTTGCGTTCTGCTCGGCACCGTTCTCCGGATCGAAGCAAAGTAGAGCAGATATTCCTTGTGGTATTGAACGTGTCGGCAATACTATCAGGTTACGGTCGGCAAGTTTTTTAGCCTGCTCAGCCGCAAGAATAATATTCTTATTATTGGGAAGTATAAAAATATTTTTTGCCGGCACCGACTGTGCAGCACCTAAGATATCATCTGTTGAGGGGTTCATGGTCTGCCCACCTGTTACTACGGCATCAACACCAAACTCACCAAAAAGATTTTTTAGCCCATCACCGGCCGCAACAGCCACAAAGCCATACTCACACTCCGGATCTACGGCCACATATTTAAACTTAGCGCTATTATCCATCTCCGATTTAACCTGTTTTACCAGGCCTTTCCCCTGCTGTTGGCGGCTTTCATACTGCTCGCTCATGTTCTCTATCTTAATTCGGGTTAGGGTTCCCAGTTCCACCGCACGGCTAAGTGCCTTGCCGGGATCATCGGTATGGACATGAACTTTAATTATCTCCTCATCGTCTACAACAACAATGCTATCCCCTATCGTTCCAAGGAATGCCCGAAGTTTCTCTGCAGAGGCCTCCTTTTCTTTGTTTATGATGAATTCGGTGCAGTAACCGAAGTCGCTCTCCTCAAAAAGCTCTTCAGCGAACACGCCTTTACCCACTACAGCCGAGGCATTTTTATGCTCCTTTGTTTCGGGGGTACAAAAACCCTCACCGGTTATTACCTGCCGCATCCCCTCAAATATTAGGGTGAGGCCTTTACCGCCGGCATCCACAACGCCTGCTTTTTTCAAAACCGGTAGCTGCTCCGGGGTTTCTTTTAGCGCCTCTTCTGCGTAGCTACACAGTTCACAAAACAGCTGTGCAAAATCGGCGGTATCGCTTGTATTAATCCTTTCGCTCGCCACCCTTGCTACGGTTAGCATTGTGCCCTCGGTCGGTTTCATAACAGCTTTATAGGCAGCCGCAACACCACCTGCCAAGGCATCCTTTAAATCTGCTGTTGTCATCATCTCTTTGCCGGACAGTGCCTTAGAAAACCCTCTAAAAAGAAGTGACAGTATTACACCGGAGTTACCACGTGCACCACGTAGCATGGCCGAGGCGGCCGTTTTAGAAACCTGCTCAACCGAGCAGCCCTCCTGCAGTGCCTCAAGCTCTCTTGATGCCGCAGAGATTGTCATGCTCATGTTTGTACCTGTATCACCATCCGGCACAGGAAAAACATTAAGCTCATCAACCTCACTTCTTTGATTCTGTATACAGTTAGCTCCGGACACCATTGCCCGCTGTAACATCTGCCCATTAATCTCAGTCATTATTGTGAATATCCTTTCTATACAGACACACTACTCGTCTTTAACATTTTCTACTACAACATTTACCTGTTCTACCGTGAGTTCGGTCGCCTGCTCCACCGTATAACGCACCTTATTTATAATACTCTTTACTATGGCAGAGATATTAAGACCATACATGACAATAATGTGTAGTTCTATATAAAGTTTACCATCCGACTCCACTACTCTTACACCCTTATCGGTGTGTTTTTTGCCAAACACAATTCCTTTTAGTGTGTCACCGGTGTCGGCATCGGCCATATCTACAACACCAAAACAGCTCTGCGCGGCTATGGCTGCAAGTGCTGTAAGATAGCCCCCGCTAATCTGAATACTGCCCTTTGAATTACTTATTTTAATCATAATCAACCTCAAAAAAACGATAATATGGGTTTGAGTTAGTAGGTGATAGCCCTGTTATCCAATCAGGGTGATATATAGTGCCTTCCTTAAAAAGTAACGGAACTACAGGACTATTTTGTAAAAAGGCATTACAAAACTCCTCGGTAACTCCGGTTGCCTTCATATCATTGTATGCGTTTATTAGCTCATTCGATGTATAATTAACGAAGCCTTTCGATTGTTCGTCAAAAAAATAGGAAAAATCAAGGTTTTGCGGTAAAAGAATTTCGGCAAGATATAGGTCATGATCTCCATTTAACAGCATCTCGTTAAATTGATACTCCCCCTGAGCCGCTATTGCAGTGAGTTTTACGCCATGTAATGCAAAGGCAGATTCAAGAAGGGCAACTGTCGATACCCTTTCGCTGATGTTAGCATTATATAGTATTGTGTACTCCTGTGCTAAATAACCCACACTCTGTGGTATTGTAGGCATATTAAGCTCATAAGATGGGTTTATAATATAGCTGCTTGCTACGGCAGTTGAGGAGTACACATTATCGACAATGCTTTCTCTTGGGGCAAGTGCAGCTATCGATCTGCGCTCGGATGATAATATACCTTGCGGAGCAAAACCGATGAACAACATCTCGGTGGTAGGATAGGTTGCTTTTTGCAACGATGTGTTAGGAACAAATTCGATAAGATGTGTTGTGTCTAACAGGGTAATCTTACCCATATTTAATGCATCAGCCAGCGCCTGTTGTTCTGAAAGCCGCACGAGTTCGATAGATTGAATGGCCCTGTTATCGCCCCCCCTTAATATAAGTTTTCCATCCTCAAGTATATAGTCGCCAGAGGATAGTGGGGTGCTGTTAGATAGATCGTTGGCCTTTAATATCGGCATTGTAAGTAATGTTAAAAAAAATGCATCGGGTGAGATTAGGGTAATGTCCACGACACCCTCTTCATTAACAACAACCGATTTAATGTTGCTTAACCTTTCAGAATAGTAGCCACTGTTTTTCGCAGCTAAGATTGATGCTACAACATCATTCGCGGTAATCTCACTTCCATCTGAAAATAAGTTACCGCCCTTTATATGCACCGAATAAAGGATGTTTTCCTGTAGCGGCACTGCGGTTAAGGCAAGCTCCGGTGTAATCGAAAATTCATCGGTTAACTCAAAAAGTTTTGTGTAAAGCAGGCCGGAGAGTTGGTGCGTTACCTGCGCATCGGTAAGATATGGGTTCGCACCATGTGCCGGATCATACGCCATATAAACTGTATGTTCTAATGCATCTACGGTAAGCAGCTGTTCTGGCGTTTCGGTACAGGCAGTTAGCGATAAGATAATAACGACCATAAGTAGTGATATCTTCACCACCACCTTAGATCGAAAATAACTGTATTTTCCACTACTTCCCATTCTCACCTACCCATTATATAACAAAATAAAATATTTTGCAACTGTTCATAAGCACGGTTGCAAAATATTATTTTAGTTATGATAATTTGATAATAACGGATGAATACACCCTCATAGAATTAGAGGCACTAATATTCAACATGTTTTGTGACGCCTGCACCACATTTGATACAACTACCTACCAACAA
>CAYJOX010000158.1:0-595 GCA_964371915.1 uncultured Oscillospiraceae bacterium | reverse complement strand
CTATTTAGTAGCATCCTCCTAACATCTTTAGATATTTTATCCCACGCTTCCTCCGGGGTAAAGCTATAGTCATCCTCGTTATCAAACTCGCCGGAACTCTCGGTCTCGTAGGCTTCTTTAAATAATCTCGGATATTTTTTAAGCTTAAAGTCAAGCCTTTCTATATCAAATTCTTCAAGATCAAGTTCGGTAATATCTAGCCATTCACAGTATTCTTCACAGGCCTCAGTTTTGTTTTTAAAGGCATAGGCAATCTCCGCAAGCCCCTCAGCACCACCACAATCCTCGATAATTCCTCGGCCCTCTCCCCCCATTAATAGGGGTAGGTCTGTATCCGGTAGCTTATTGTTCATAAAAACTTTTTCAAGTGTAAGGGTAAATTTCCAACAATCAGAGTAATCATAGTTGAAATAGATTAGCTCACCTGCTGTAGATAGCACCCTGCTTAACGTTATATCTAATGCATTAACGATGAACATCTGTGGGTCGGGCTCATAATCGTTAAAAAATAACTCTATTGTTATCTTCCCACCACTACGTTCTAACATCGCAAGGGCTTCTTTATTCTGTATAGCATCTATGTTATCGCCTACCG
>CAYJOX010000157.1:0-4370 GCA_964371915.1 uncultured Oscillospiraceae bacterium | reverse complement strand
TGATTATCTAATAACCTATGCGTTAGGATCCTGTGTAGGAATATGTCTTTATGATCCTATACATAAGGTAGCAGGCATGTCACATATTATGCTCCCCACCTCTAAGGCGTCGGTTAAAGAACATCCAAACAAGTTTGCCGATACGGCAATTCCGGCACTTATAGCAAAGATGGTAGCGGCTGGGGCACTTCGCTCCTCGATTAAGGCCAAAATTGCAGGCGGTGCTAAGATGTTTGCTACCGTAGGAAATAGTGATATAGCAAGTATAGGTGATAGAAATGTGCTTGCGGTTAAGGCTACATTAACGGCTAACAGAATAGCAATAGTTGCCGAGGATACCGGTAAAAACTTTGGTAGAACTCAAAGCTTTGATGCGCAGACAGGAACCATGAAGATTAAGTCTGCACAAAAAGGTGAGTGGACGTTATAGTAGATTATTTAAATTTTTATACTATAGAATACTTATAAGATTTTAATACTTTGAGGTAGTCATGAACGATAATATTCAACCAGATCAAGTTGAAACAGTAGCGATGAAGGTTACACCGGATTTGATTGAATCCTGCTGTAAGATAGAAAAATCAAAGGATATGCTCGCTGGGCTATACTTTAGTTTGGAAAAATTTTTATCGGTCTTTGATGAGTCGGAGCACAATGAGGCGGTACAGGCGCTTCAAAAGGTTAGTATAGAAACCCTCGTTTCGATACTAAACAAAAATGGTGTAAGTTTTGGTATAAATGAAAACACATTACTTACAATGTTTCAAAAGGCTCAGTTTGCTTCATCGCAGCTTGTTGCAAGGGGAAAGCCCCAACATGATGGGGTGGATGGTTATGTTAAAGAACATTTTAGCCGTGAAAGAGATATAAAACCACAGCTACTGGAAAATGGTGATTTTGATCATAAGGAGTTGGGGTTAATTCTTGATATAGAAAAAGGTACAATAATTGCCGATATAGTTGCACCTGAAGAACCGCATAACGGACTCGGTGTATCAGGCAAGGAAATTCAGGCAAGGCCCGGAAAGCCGGCAGTAGTACCGCAGGGCACCAACACAGCAATTTCGGCGGATGGGAAACATCTAATTGCAAATGTGGGCGGAAACCTTGTGTTTCAGCAGGGTAAATTTTGTGTCGAGCAGCTTGTAACAATTAAGGGGGATGTTGATTCTTCAATAGGAAATATTGATTTTTCCGGGGATATAGTGATTAAAGGTGATGTGTTTTTTGGATATAACATAACCTCAAAAAAAAGCATAAAAATTTCCGGTTCGGTAGAGGGGGCTAACCTTACAGCAGGCGGTGATATTACAGTAGGCTTGGGCATAAACGGCCAGCAAAAAGGACATGTGATTGCAAAGGGTAATATAACGGCAATGTTTATAGAAAATTGTGAGATGTATGCAGAGGGGGATATAACAGCTCAGGTTATAGTAAACAGCAATGTATCTTCTGAGGGAAGCATTGTTGTTGCTTCCGGCAAGGGTGTTATTTCGGGAGGAGAGATTATTGCCGTTAAAAAGATAGAGGCGTTTACAATCGGCTCTGAGGTGAATATTCCCACGGTTATTAGGCTGGGAACGACCCCTCGCCTAACACAAAATATTAAAGAACTTGAAAAATCCATCGAAGAGATGGAAAGCGAAGTCGATCTTGTCGCAAAGAATATAACCTACCTTGATTATCTTGAACAACAGGGGCAGATAACGAATGATCGTAAAGATCTTTTAATTAAACTTAAGGCAAAAAAACCTACAATGGGCATGATGTTAAAAAGGTTAAAAACCGATCTTGAACTAAAGATTGATAGCAGCAACTATTTAGATTTTTGTGAGGTTATCATAACACGTGAACTTAATCCGCCGGTAAAGGTTTTCTTTGGTAGCACACTTAACAAAGTAATAGATAAAACATATGGGCGGTGTACAATAAAACTGCTTGAGGGTGATATTAGAATAAGCTGATATTGGATAGTTTTTATGAAAAGACAGTACCTATTTATAGTAAATCCGGTGGCAGGTAAAAGTGATGCAAGCTTAACCTTAGTGCCTATGCTTTTAGAATTTATAAAGGAATACGGCTTGGAAGGCAAGATAGAGCTTACAACAAAGCCGAAGGATGCAACCGAGATAGCAGCTAAACATATTGAAAAAGGAAACGGGCTACGCATAATAAGTTGTGGTGGGGATGGCACCTTAAACGAGGTTATCACCGCTGCAAAAGGTCATCCGCATGTTGATGTCTGCCAGCTACCCTGTGGATCCGGAAACGATTTTATTCAAAGTATAGGCGCCAGGCAAGATTTTTTTGACCTTAAATCAAATATCATCGATGGGGTCGCTAAGCCGATAGATTTAATTAAGGTAGGGGAGCGGTATGGTGTAGCAATCTGCTCTGTAGGGATTGATGCAGATATTGCCCAGAATATCCCTAAATATCGCCGTTTAAAGCTAATAGGCGGCGGAAGTATGGCATATAATATGTCAATACTGGAAAGACTTACAAAACCACTGTCTCAAAGGCTTACCATAACTGCGGATGGCGAGGTGGTTGATGATGATTTTACACTTGTATCCGTTGCTAACAGTAAATATTATGGCGGTGGTTTTTGTGCCGCCCCGAGAGCGGTAGTAGATGACGGCATTTTAGAGCTTTGTATGGTGAAAAAAATCGGGCTTTTAAGGGTCGCAGCGGTGATAGGTAGCTATAAGAGGGGGGCCCATTTTGTGGGAGACACCATTGCTCCTAAGCTACGAGATATTATCTTAGCAAAAAGGGTGAAATGCGTTGAAATATCCTCGCAACTACCTTTTACTGCAAATGTAGATGGCGAGTGTTTTAAAACCGAACGATTAGAAATAGAGGTTGTAGAAAGGGCGGTTAACTTTGTTATACCGGCGAGAATTAGGTGATGAAAGAAAAGATAAAGACGGTCTACATCTGTAATAACTGCGGAGAAAGCTTTCCAAGATGGATGGGGAAATGCAGCTCCTGTGGTGAGTGGAACACTATGGTTCAGGATGAGGTGAGAGAGAAAAAAGGTAGGGCACCTACAAGATTATCATCCGAAACTAAAACACATATTTTAAAAGACATAGACGAAAAAATTAAAGGGCATGCAAGGCTATCTACCGGAATAGCAGAACTGGATCGGGTTTTTGGTGGTGGTATTGTTATTGGCTCTTTAATGTTGCTTTCGGGCGAGCCGGGGGCAGGAAAATCCACCTTGTTATTACAGATATGTGACCATATCTCGTCGGGTGGTAAGGTGCTTTATGTTTCGGGAGAGGAATCTGTTAGGCAGATAAAGCTTAGAGCCAACAGGCTAGGAATATACGGTGATAACATTATTCTTGCGACCGAGACCTCTATAGAGGATATCTGTGCACTTATAGAAGGCACGAAGCCGGTTCTTGCAGTTATAGATTCAATACAAACCATGCAAAGCGAGACAGTCAACTCCTCTGTAGGGAGTGTTACACAGGTTAAGGAATGTACAGCAAGGTTACTGCATGTGGCGAAAAGCAACGAGATACCGGTGTTTGTTGTAGGTCATGTAAATAAAGACGGTGCAATTGCAGGTCCTAAAGTAATGGAGCATACAGTGGATACGGTGCTATATTTTGAGGGGGATCGTACATTACCCTACCGGATATTAAGGGCAGCAAAAAACAGATATGGGTCTACGAATGAGATAGGCCTATTCGATATGACATCAGATGGGCTACAGGAGGTTACCAACCCTTCGCTCACCTTGTTAGAGGGTAGGCCGGGTGGAATAGGTGGCAGTTGTGTTGTATGCACCATGGAGGGCTCAAGGCCAATCTTTGCGGAGGTTCAGGCGCTTGTGGTAAAAAGTAACTATCCATCACCACGCAGAACCACATCAGGGTTTGATTATAATAGGGCAAACCTTCTGCTTGCCATACTGGAAAAAAGAGCAGGATATCCTTTCGGTGCACTCGATGTATATATTAATGTGGTGGGAGGGTTACAGATAGACGAAACAGCCTGCGACCTAGCAGTAGCCATGGCAATTATATCGGGGCTTAACGATAAGCCGGTAGACCAAAGCACAATTTTTATAGGAGAGATGGGGCTTGGTGGCGAGATAAGGCCCGTTTCTCATATCGAGCAACGTATAACTGAGGCGGCAAGGCTAGGCTTTACAAAGATAATAATGCCAAAGCAAAACTCAAGAAAATTTAAATCGGAGTTATCGGATATTCAGCTTGTGCCGGTAGACATGGTTTCATCTGCCATAAAACAAATATAGCTAAATCAATTCTAAACAAGGGCGGTTTCTCATATCCTGTATAGTAAAACAAAAAGGAGGTTTTGCTATGTGGCAAAGACAGGAATATGAGATG
>CAYJOX010000156.1:0-4378 GCA_964371915.1 uncultured Oscillospiraceae bacterium | reverse complement strand
TAGAGACTGAATGCCCATGCTCTCAACGCCGATAACATTCTCAAGTGGAAGTAACAGCTCAAATCCTACAGTGTTGGAGTCCCCGATAAACATACTGTTTAGAAGGTAATCCTCACCGGCATCCTCCGTCTCGGTTAGAACAAACTCGCTGTTTTCCTCTAGGTCAAATTCGTCCGGGTCATAATCCTCTGCCGGTGTAGTAACTCCGGATGTACTGCCGGATAATGAGCCGGAGGTGTCCTCCGTATCATCTATGCCGGAGAATACGGCAATTATGATAATTCCGCCCACAATAGTTACAAATAAGATACCGGCTACAGCCGAAACAGCAACCTTTTGAGGTGTGCTTAATAATAAGAATTCATTTTTAAGATTTACGAAAAAGTCAACAATCTTATCCATGAAATTACCACTCTTTTTCCTTCTCACCTATTCAATCTCCAATTCAATAATATAGCTAACATTATATCATAAGCATTTTTGAAATTCAAGTTTTTAATTAATTTGTAAAAAAACTGTCAATAAGCTATTTTTTTTGTAATAATTAAGGCCGTTTTAGGTAGAAGTTCTAAGCATAGCAAGCCGGATAATATATTTTGTTAAAGCGAATTATAGTTAAGGATACAAAAAATGCAGGAGCTTACAAATATATTACAATATCTACCGCTCTCGCTTAGTGGCGGCATTTCACGTCTGCCGGCAACGCTTAAAGCAAGGGTGGTAGAGTTGCGCCTGCGTGTAGGTAGGCCTTTAACAATAGTTACAACAAATGAATGTGTACATATTACTGATGGCCTGCCTGCAAAAATTGATGAAAAGCTTTTGCAGGAAACACTTTTGTGTATTACAAGCCGTGCACTTCACTCAAGGCAGGCAGAGATTGCAAAGGGCTATGTTACAATGCCGGGCGGAAACAGGGTAGGTGTAGCAGGCACTGCGATAATAGAGAACTCTCGAGTTGTAGGGATAAAAAACATTACCTCCTTAAACATAAGAGTTGCTAAAAATACCGATCTACCACCGATAGGCATGCTTATGCCTGTGCTGGATAGGGAGATGTTTTCCCTTCTTATTGTAGGGGCACCCAGAAGTGGAAAGACAACTATTTTAAAAAGCGTTGCAGCCTATATATCAGGGCAAAAAAAGCAGTTTTCTGTAATCGATACAAGGTGTGAGATAGCGCCAAACCCAGAGAAGTTTTTTGATTACGGCGATGTATTATCGGGTTTTCCGAGAGCGCAAGGAATAGTAAATGCGCTTAAAAGCCTTGCCCCGCAGGTTATACTGTGTGATGAGATAGGAGACGAGGAGGATGCATCGGCTATAGAGGCGGCGCTACACTGCGGAGCAAACCTAGTAGTTACAGCACATGCGGATTCGTTAACGATGGTAAAAAACAGGCCTGTTCTTTTAAGGCTACTCGGCCTATCGGCCTTTACGGATATTGCGATATTAAAGGGTGCAAAAACCCCCGGTGTTGTAAAGGAGGTGTTAGGTTGGAATGGGCAGTAAAGCTTATAGGCACCATCGCTATAGTTGCGGCCGGCGTTTTAATAGGTAACCGTAGAGTAGCGGCGCTGAAGGGTAGGGCAGAAATATTGTCGGAGATGATACAGCTTCTTACAGATGTTAAAAATAATTTTTTATATCGCCAATCCGATCTGATTTTCGCCCTTAATAATATAGCTGCTAGGCAGTATAATCGCCTTGATATAAATTTAAGTTCTATAAGCAGTATAGCGTATAAAGAGGAGGTTGGTGTTCGCATTAACGGCTCAAAAAACATACCTCTTTTACTGAATGCCGAACAGCAGGAGAAGTTTAAGGAGTGCTTAACCTTGATAGGGCTGGGAACCCTGTCGGAGGAGTGTGATAGGTTGGATTATTATATAAACTATTTTAAACATGAGCAGGAGGCCGCAATACTATATGAGCAGAACAACAGGAAACTGTACTATGCAATGTCGGTATACGTTTCTATTATAGTTGCGGTAATTCTAATATGATGGAGGTAAAATGGATATAGACCTTATTTTTCGTATAGCCGCTATAGGCATTGTGGTTTCGGTACTTAACCAGCTACTAATACGTAGCGGGCGAGAGGAACAAGCTACAATGACAACGCTTGCCGGGCTTATAGTTGTACTTATGATGATACTAACCGAGGTATCGCTACTGTTTGATACCATAAGAGATCTGTTTGATATATAACTATGGAAAGTATTTTTTCTATAGTAATATTTGTTCTTACATCTGCCGTGTTTGTTACCCTGCTTCGTAGCTATGATAGCAGTATTGCGTTTATGCTTACAATAGCAGCCGTTGTTATTCTGTTGCTTGCAATACTGCCGTCGGTGTTTGGGCTTATAGAATCGCTAGAGGGAATTACAGAGTTAATTACCCAGGGCCCGTTTGAGGTTGTGATAAAAGCCGTAGGCATAGCCGTTGTAACACAGCTTACAAGTGAGCTGTGCCTAGATGCAGGGCAACGTGCAATGAGCAGTATTGTACAGCTATGCGGAAAGGTTGCTATAGTTGTAGCGGCTTTTCCTTTGCTAGGTGAGCTGTTTAATCAACTTCTTATGATGTTAGGGTAGTATAATGAAGAGAATTATAATATCACTGTTTACCATAACGATACTAACTATCGGCTGTTTTGCACAGGAACTACCGGCACAGCAGGAGGGTAGTGGCATGATAGAGGATATTGAGCAGAGCTATGGGTTTGATATTGACGAGCTTTTATCGCTTGGTGCAGAGGATTATCTTGGGTTGTTAACAGAGGCGGTGCTAAGCGGCACTAGAGAGCCGGTAATACTGTTTGTCACACTTTCGATGATGCTAATTTTTGCATCGATAGCCCGTAGCATTTCCGATAGTAAGGATGGGGTTACAAAAACGGTAGATAGTGTCTTGAATATCGTGTTTTTTTTAGTCTTAGTCTTGCCGGTAGTTGCCCTACAGGGTGGGCTGGAAGAAGCGATATTGAACTGCAAAGATTTTCTTAACAGCTTTTTAATGGTTTTTGTTGCACTGCTTGCCACATCCGGCCAACCAGGCACTGCGGCCGTGGCATCAAGTTTTTTTGCGGCTGCAATAATTATAGTTGCAGAGATATTAACACAGGTGGTTCTACCACTAGCCTCGGTTTATCTATCCATTAAATGCTGTTCATTATCTGTTACCTCGGTAGAGTTTGGTGGCATTGCCGAGATAATAAGAAAGCTACTTAGATATATACTAGTTGCCACAACTACACTGTTTACGGCAGTTATGGCGATGCAAAGCCTTATCTCCTCCGCGGCGGATAGCCTTGCGCTACGTACCGGTAAATTTATAGTAGGCAATGCAGTGCCGATTGTTGGATCTGTTCTGCAAGAGGCTATCACAACCGTTTTGGGTGGAGTTTCGGCACTTAAAACAACAGCCGGAGTGGCGGCAATAGTAGCGGTAGTAATTATCTTTGTCCCCTTGTTTTTGCAGTGTATTGCCTATATCTTAATGTTTGAGCTTACGGGTGTAATGGCCGAGATATCCGGCAGTGTTAAGATAACACAGCTTATGAAGGCCGCTGCCCATACTATGGAGATATTCTTTTCATGCATAGTGCTGTTCTGCCTCATGATAATAGTATCGTTACTAACATTTATGCTATCGGGAGGTGCCGTGTGATAGGGGCGTTAACAGAGCTTGCAATTACATTGTGTGGGCTATTTATAATAATATCGGTAGTAGAATCAATCCTACCACAGGGGAGTGTATCTTCGGGAATAAAATGGGTTATTCTTATCTATGTTCTTGTAACGTTAATAGGCTCGTTAGCCGGTATCGAAACCGAGGAGCTAACACGGTATTTCGAAACAGATAGCCGAATATCTATAGAAAGTGCGGGGGACGAAGTGCTTACTCAGGCTGTTACAGTTCTTGAGGAAAGGGCGGCGAGTACACTTTCGGCAGCAGGGATAGAGTACGGCTCTGTAGAGGTAGAGCTAATACAGAATGAACATGGCATTAATATTTCGGCTGTAAAAATAACGGGTGATACACAGCTGCAAAGAGAGCAGATACAGGAAAAACTAGATAATGTATTTGGTGAGACGGTGGAGGTTATCTATGAATAATAAAAACAAAAAGATAGAGATGAGTAAAATTATTAAATCCTTTAACCTGAAAAAGGATTATCCAATGCTTGTGCTCCTGTTGTTAGGGATAATGCTATTGCTTTTTACCGGTATTCCGGCTACTGATACAGTAAAGGATACAAGCGAAGGTATAGCTGCAGAGCAAACCTACGATGATTATGAGGAGCGCTTGGCCGAGTTAATAAAGCAGGTTGAGGGTGCGGGTGAGGTGCAGGTGATGGTTACCATGGATACAA
>CAYJOX010000155.1:0-4385 GCA_964371915.1 uncultured Oscillospiraceae bacterium | reverse complement strand
AATCCTTGCACCTACGGTGGGAATATATCCCTCCGGCACCACCGCCGTTCCCTCGCCAAAGCGGTGGTTAAGCCTATCCGCAATATTACGTGCAAGCTCTAGATGTTGGCGTTGGTCGGCCCCTACCGGAACAAGGTGTGCATCATAGCTAAGTATATCGGATGCCATTAAAACAGGGTAGGTAAAAAGCCCGCTGTTAATATTATCGCTATGCTTTGCCGATTTTTCCTTAAACTGGGTCATGCGGGATAGCTCCCCAAACGGCGTAAAGCAACCAAGTAGCCATGCAACCTCGGCATGTGCCGGAACATCGCTCTGTACAAATAGTGTGCTCTTGTTAATATCTACCCCACAGGCAATAGTAAGCGCCGCCGATGCACGTGTGTTGCGGCGAAGCTCCTGCGGATCCTGCTCTACCGTTATTGCGTGCAGATTAACTATACAATAGATACACTCATACTCCTCCTGTAGCTTTGCCCAGTTTTTAAGTGCACCAAGATAGTTGCCCAGTGTAAACCCTCCGGTTGGTTGTATTCCGCTAAATAATCTTTTCTTCATCTATCCAAAAACCCTTTCGATATTCCGCTGCCGTTAACCATAAAAAAACGGCTTTTTTTTACATTTTCATTAGTATATCACATTTAAAGTGTATTTTCAATTGACAAAAGGTAATAAAAGAATATAATTAATAATGTGCACCCCGAAAACAATATAATTATAAAGGAACATTCATAAAGATGAGTAAGACAAGGACAAGATTTGCACCCAGCCCAACAGGATATATGCATGTAGGAAACCTACGAACCGCACTTTACGCCTACCTAAAAGCAAGGCAGGATGGCGGCACATTCATATTAAGGATAGAGGATACCGACCGTGAGCGTTTGGTAGAGGGAGCGGTAGACATTATCTATAGCACCCTTAAAGAGACAGGCCTAACATGGGACGAAGGCCCCGATGTAGGCGGCCCCTACGCCCCCTATGTGCAGAGTGAGCGTGCCGATTGCTACATTCCGCTTGCAGAAAAGCTTATAGAGGGTGGCCATGCCTATCGCTGTTTTTGCACGAAGGAGCGGTTAGAACAGCAACGTGCCATACAGACAGCCGGTGGCACCGCCCCGATGTATGATGGCCACTGCCGCCACCTTACAAAGGATGAGATAGACAAAAACCTTGCACAGGGTGTACCCTTTGTTGTGCGCCAGCTTATGCCCAGTAGCGGAGATGCCTCTTTCGAGGATATGGTTTACGGCCATATAGAGGTGGATGCATCACTGCTGGACGACCAGATATTGATAAAGACCGATGGCATGCCCACCTACAACTTTGCAAACGTGGTGGATGACCACGAGATGGGCATTACGCATATTATAAGGGGAAGCGAATATCTATCCTCCACCCCTAAATACAACCTGTTATACAGGGCTTTCGGTTGGGATATTCCGAGCTATATCCACTGCCCACCCGTTATGAAGGATGCTACACACAAGCTATCCAAACGTAACGGCGATGCATCGTATGAGGATCTTGTAGCCAAGGGCTACCTAAAGGATGCACTCGTAAACTATATCGCACTGCTTGGCTGGGGCCCTAAGGACGAGCGTGAGATCTTTACGCTAGAGGAGCTTATCGAGGCGTTCGATGTTGCCGGCATTAGCAAAAGCCCCGCCATATTTGATTATGACAAGCTACGCCATATAAATGCGGAGCATATTCGTGCACTGCCGTTTGATGATTTTTGTGCCATTGCGGTGCCCATTGCAAAACAGACGGTTAAGGACGATTGTGATTTCGCCCTGCTTTGCACCCTACTGCAAAAGCGCACCGAACTGCTTAGCGATATAACCGAGCAGGTGGATTTTATAGACGAGCTACCGCAGTATAACACCGATCTTTATGTTAGCAAGAAGATGAAGACAACAAAGGAAGGTTGCCTTGAGACCCTAAAGGAGCTACTGCCGATACTAGAGGCACAGCAGGATTATAGCCACGATGCACTCCATGGCGTTGTATTTGAGCATATAGCGAAAAAAGAGGTTAAGAACGGCATCGTACTTTGGCCTTTAAGGGTTGCTGTATCGGGCAAGCAGTTTACACCGGGCGGTGGCATTGAGCTTGCGGCAGTTATCGGAAAAGATAAGACAATAGAGCGTATCAAGGAAGGCATAATGCTACTTTCACAGCAGATATAATTTTTTGGAGATACCTGTTTTATGATAGATTGTAAAGGGCAGACCTGCCCTATATGCAACGTAAGGTTTTTAGAGAATGACGATGTGGTCGTCTGCCCCGATTGCGGCACCCCCCACCATAGGGCGTGCTATAAAGAGCGTGGTAGCTGTGCTAACAATGCGTTACATGCCGGCGAATATAGCTGGAAACCTACAGCGCCGGAGCCGCTACCAAAAAGCTGCCCCAACTGCAACACCACCAACAAGCCGGGAGTGCCTTTTTGTGGCAACTGCGGTGTGCCGCTTGATACCCCCGTACCGATAGAGGTTAAAACCAACGAAAACTTTTTAGGCGCCGTATCGGCTATCGAGATGTTTGAGCAGATTACAAATATCTCGGACAACGAGGAGCTGGATGGCATTAAGGTTAAGGACTGGCGAACATATATAGGCAAGGCCGCACCTAGATATCTATTCTCCTTTAAGCGCATGGATGTAACAAAGCAGAAGATTAACTTTAGCCTTACAGCTATGCTTTTTGCACCGATATTTTTTCTATACCGAAGAATGTGGCTGCTTGGAATACTGGCACTGTTAATAGACATGCTACTGTCGGTACCCTCAAGCATACGCGTTATACAGGCGTTATACGGCCTTGAGATAAGTGTAGATGAAGCCACCCTTAACACACTTACCTATATCGCAAGCATTCTTGCGGCGGTTGTAAACACCGCTTGGGGCGCATTTGCTATCTATCTCTACCGTAAATCGGCTATCAAGAACATAAAAAAGATGAAAAAGGAAGCCGGCACGGAGGAGGCATACCAACAGGTGCTTACAAAAAAAGCAGGCCCGTGCAATGTAGTTATGATAGTATCGGTAGGGTTGATGGTTTTTTCATTTGTCTCTATACTAATGCTATAATAATCCTCTAAAACGATTGATTTTTGCTGAAAAAAGAGGTATAATAATACAAAACGAGTTGAATAGCAAGGCAGCAGATATGAATAAAGATGAACTTGTGCCGATAGCAATGGAATATCTTGCTCAGGGCACAACTGCCAAAAGTGATATATATGTAAAATACAAAAAGCCGCTTTTAATGGTTAGGAGCGGTACGTTGCTTACTGCCAGAATGATTGATAGTTTCCACCGCAGTGCAAGCGGCGGGCGAAATGTCTATGTTGGCAGGAACTATTACTACGATCTTTTAAACCACGGTATCCCTCAACAGCTACGCCAGGAGCATTTCGAGCGCTCGGTAGGGTACGATGTTGTTAAGAAAGACACCGATAGCCTACTACACTACCTTAAAACCACCGGCGTTGTTCCGGCAGAACGCTCTAGAAGGCTTTCGCAGAATCTCTCAAACAAGATATCGGTACTGGATGCCGCAACTATAATACAGTGTGTAAACGGCAGAAACAATGTCGATGAATATCTGTGTACGCACAGCACCAACGTGGCACTGCTTAACGGGCTTATGGCAAAATGGCTCGACATGCCACAATACGAGATAGATCTACTTGTTACCTGTGGGCTTTTACACGATATAGGAAAAACAGAAATTCCGCATGATATACTTAATGCGCCGCGCAAGCTAACAGAGCAGGAGTTTGAGATAATAAAGCAGCATAGTGTGTACTCCTACGAGATGTTACTAAAAAACACCGAGATAGACCCACTTGTTGCCTCCGCCGCACGCTCCCACCACGAGAAGATGAACGGTAGCGGTTATCCCGATGGCCTTGCAGGGGAGGATATACCGCTTTATGCAAGAATCACCTCGATATCGGATGTGTACGATGCAATGGTATCCAGCCGCTGTTACAAGGATGCGCACAGCCCATTTATCGTGCTGAACGAGCTATCGATAGGTAAGTTTTCGGATCTTGATTTTGACCTTATCGACCACTTTTTGGATATGATGCCAAAGGAGCTTGAGGGGCGCTCGGTACTGCTTTCGGATGGTACCATAGCTACAGTTAAACATATCGACAGAAAAAAATTCCTCTACCCTATTGTAGAGCGTGATGGTGATGTTGTCATGACCTCGGATGATGTTTATTGTAAAACCCTAGTTCTATAACAACGGCAAACACCGGAAGGAGTATACCTTTAGTGGCTTTTTACTGTATATTCACAGCACAATATCTTCCTACCATAGGCGGTGTAGAAAACTATAGCCAAAACCTAGCAACAAGGCTAAAGGCA
>CAYJOX010000154.1:0-4403 GCA_964371915.1 uncultured Oscillospiraceae bacterium | reverse complement strand
GGGCTGGAAGCAGGAGATATGTGTTGTCCGCCGTGGTGGGCAGATAGTGGGAGGTTTCGCCGCAATTATACGCAGTGTCGGCCCGGCATCATTTATCTATGCACCCAGAGGCCCACTCTGCGATTATGGCGATAAAGAGGTTGTAACGGCGATAATAGCCGCCGCTAAGGAGCTTATACAGCGTTACCGTGCGGTAGAGTTTGTGTTCGACCCACTAATAGATGCAAAGGATAAGGTAGCGGTAAACGCACTTACCGGTTCCGGTTGCGAGTTTATACCGGATGACGATTTTAAGGCTACGGTTCAGCCGAGGTTTAACTATATTGTAGAGCTTGAGGGTAAGGATGAGGAAAGCCTTATGGCAAGCTTTGTACGTGATACCCGCTACTATATAAGATACCCGGCTAAAAAGGGAATTATCTGTAAACAGCTACCCATAGAAAAGCTTGACGATTTTTACGGTATATACGAGAATACCGGCACAAGGCAGGGTTTTAACATCCGCCCGAAGGAGTATCTTGAGGGCTTTTTGAAGGCCTTTCCAAACGATGCAAGGCTGTATGTGTGTTACACCGGGCATGAGCCGCTTTGTGGCGGCATAGCCGTACAGTATGCCGGCAGGACGGCACATGTATATGGTGCATCCTCCGATAAAAACCGTAACCTACGCCCCACCTACCTACTACAGTGGACGTTAATGCAGTGGGCATTAGAGGGAGGCTGCCACACCTACGATATGCAGGGTGTAGCCACCGACCCAAAGGATAGCGAACAACTTTATAACGTTTTAGCCTTTAAAAAGAATTTCACCGGCAGAATATACGAAACTGCCGGCGAGTTTAAGCTTGGCGGTAACCCGATTCTAAGGGCGGCCGCAAGGCTTAGCGGTAAGCTATAGTACTGTAAAGGTGCCATCTTAATTATGTGGCTATGGCCGATAGGGTGGCCGGCTCAGTATTTTTGGTTAAATAATCTATAAAGTTTTCAGAATATAGTTAAACTGGAAAAAATTCTTGAAATTTACGTGAAAGGTATTGTATTTTTGTTGTTATATAGTATTATAGGTATGTATATAAGACAACCCGTATTACAAGGAGCGATCTTCTAAATGCGACTGACTACAATAAAAAGTTGCACCTTTTTAATTATTGCCTTTATTTTTTTAATAGGTTGCACCACCACTGAGGAGATAAGCATTAGCTCGAGTGAACCCCCGAGTGATGCCGACATAGAGGAAAAGGTTTTAAGCGGAGAGCTTGTCACACTTGCCGTAAATAGCATATCTATCAGAACCGATAACGGCATGGAATACTGCTTTGCGATCGATGAAAACACACAAAAAGACCTTGAAACCCTATCGGTTGGGGACAGAGTATCTATAAGATATTCTACCGATATGGCGGTTATGGCTAAATCTATAGAGGAAATCGAAACGGTACAATCATAAAGGTAGGGCAATTATATGGAGATATTTTTTTCTAAAGGCACGGTTGCCTGCGTGTACGAGAGGGAACGGTGCCACCTTTCCAGTAGGGAGAGGCTCATATTTTTTCGAGATAGCCGTATAAAGTTTGAAAGTTACTGCTATGGCGAGGCGGCAACACTAACATTTGAGTGTTTCTCGGCGGGGCCACTACAGCCGGATGGAAAGCTAAACTGGCCGGAGGATATTCGCCCACCAAGGGAGATAATGCCACCGCAAAATATCAGAGAGCTATCTGTAGAACAACTCATGGTAGAGGATAAACCATTTGTCTGGAAAAGGATAGAGGAACGCAAAAACGACCCGGCAAACGGTTATGGAATCCTTAAAAGCATGTTTACAAAATAGGATTGGGAGGGGTTCACATCCCCTCGGTGGCTATTAAGATTTTGGGTAGCCTTTGCAAGGGGGAATCCCCTTGTTTTATTTTTAGCTACCTACCCTTTAGGAAATTAATCCTAACGCAAAGCCACCGATTGCTAGGTTTGGGTTAACCCCAAAAAACAGATAACAATAAAACCGCTGTTGCCACTATACCGCAAGCCAGCAGCATAACCTGCCTAAAGCCGAAACTCCTGTGCCATCTTAAGCGCTGTTTTGGTGATGCCGTCATTTCCTTCTGTCTGTTTTTCATCCGTTTCCTTTATAATATATGAATAGCTGTTTATTAAAGTATTGCTGAAGATTGATAGTATTATACGAAAAGAAGTATTATTTTGAGCATAATGGTCAAGCATAAAAATATACAACCTGTATTATACTATAAGGTCAATAATGTTGTTGAAAACGTTGTTGAAAATGTTAAAAAGTCGCATAATATAACACTTTTCGAGCTATTTTTCGAGGGTTTTCAACCGATTGTTGAAAAGATTCCACATAACTATGTGTTTAATTTGTGTAATTTGTTAATTTATTATCAACTCAAATAATGGTATAATTGAAATAAAGTAGCTGTAATTTATGCATTTCCTTGACAAACTGCATAAAACAAAATATTATTATAGTATATTTTTAACTAGTAGAAAGGCATGGTAATTTATGAAAAAAGCAACCCAGTGTTTACATGCGGGTTATAACCCTAAGAATGGTGAACCCGGTGTACCGCCAATTGTTCAAAGTACAACCTATAGGTTTGATACAACTGCCGAGATAGCAGGCCTTTTCGATATGCCAACAGCACATCTATACTCGAGGTTTTCTAACCCAACATCCGATGCAGTTGAGAAAAAGATAGCCGAGCTTGAGGGTGGTGTAGCCGCAATGTCTACCTCCTCCGGTCAGGCTGCAACGCTACTTTCGGTTTTAAACCTGTGCAGTGCGGGGGATAGTTTTGTATGCTCCTCCTCAATATATGGCGGTAGCATTAACCTACTTGGCACTACCCTAAAACGGTTGGGGATAGAGTGTATATTTGTAGATCAAACACAAACCGAGGAGAGTTTACAGGCGGCTATCAAGCCCAATACCAAGCTAATATTTGGGGAAACCCTTGCAAACCCAACCCTTGCGGTACTAGATATAGAAAAATTTGCCCGGGTTGCACATGCAAATAATATCCCACTTATAGTAGATAACACCTTTGCAACACCTATACTCTGCCGCCCGTTTGAGTATGGAGCGGATATTGTTGTACACTCCACCAGTAAATATATGGACGGCCATGCCGTACAGGTGGGCGGTATTATAGTAGACAGCGGTAGGTTTGATTGGTCAAGCGGTAAGTTCCCCGAGTTTTGTACGCCGGACGAGAGTTATCACGGTGTAGTATATACGAGAGATTTTGGTGCGGCAGCATATATCGTTAAGGCACGTATGCAGCTGATGAGGGATTTTGGCTGTTATCCGGCGGCACATTCCTCCTTCCTATTAAATATGGGGCTTGAAACCCTCGATGTTAGGATGCGCAGATACTGTGAAAATGCTTTAAAGGTAGCCGAATATTTAAAGGGTAACGATAAGATTGAGGCGGTAAGATACCCTGCCCTAAAGGGTGATGCCCAGTATGAACTTGCACAAAAATATCTAAAGGACGGCTGTTCCGGCGTTCTATCGGTAGATATTAAGGGTGGGCGAGAAAAGGTTGAGATTTTCTGTGATTCCCTCTCCCTTGTCTGCCGTGAGGTTCATGTTTCGGATATTCGTAGCTGTATTTTGCATCCTGCAAGTACAACCCACCGCCAGCTTACCGATGCACAGCTTAAGGCGGCCGGTATTGGTGCCGGCCTTGTAAGGCTTTCGGTAGGGCTTGAGGATGTGGATGATATTATTTCGGATATAGAGCAGGCGCTAGCTAAGATATAAAGATTTTAAAGGAGAGTGTAACATTATGGCAAGTAAAAAAGAGGCGCTAGACACTGCAATAGCCCAGATAGAAAGGCAGTATGGAAAGGGCGCCGTAATGAAGCTGGGCGATAGTATAGGCATGCAGGTAGACTCTATATCTACCGGCTCTATAGGCCTTGATGCGGCACTCGGAATAGGTGGTTTGCCACGTGGTAGGGTTGTAGAGATATACGGCCCGGAAAGTAGCGGTAAAACTACCCTTGCCCTACACTGCGTAGCCGAGGCTCAAAAGATAGGGGGCGAGGCCGCTTTTATAGATGTCGAGCATGCGCTTGACCCTGTCTATGCAAAGGCACTCGGTGTAGATATAGATTCGCTTTTAGTTGCACAGCCGGACACCGGCGAGCAGGCACTAGAGATAACCGAGGCACTCGTGCGAAGTGGTGCGATCGACATTATCGTTATAGATAGTGTTGCCGCCATGGTGCCCCGTGCCGAGATAGAGGGCGAGATGGGTGATTCCCATGTAGGCTTGCAGGCAAGGCTTATGAGCCAGGCACTGCGTAAGCTTACCGGTATCCTAGGCAAAACCTCTACTATATGCGTATTTATCAACCAGCTACGTGAAAAGGTGGGT
>CAYJOX010000153.1:0-4419 GCA_964371915.1 uncultured Oscillospiraceae bacterium | reverse complement strand
CATTAGAGTTAACACTTACAGGCAGGGAATGTGGCCTTGCCGAGAGAGCACCCATGTGCGGCGTGCCATATCATAGCGCCGAGAGCTATATTGCTAAACTTTTAGACCTGGGGTTTAAGGTGGCTATCTGTGAGCAGACGAGTGACCCGGCAAGCTCTAAAGGGCTTGTGGATAGGGATGTAGTGCGCATTGTAACAAAAGGGACAGCGCTTGAGAGCTCTATGCTTAGTGATGATCGCAATAATTTTTTATGCAGTATATATATTTCAGGCAAGACATCAGCGGGGCTTTGTTTTTCGGATGTTTCTTGCGGTATAATATACCTTTGCATACTAAGCTCGGATATGCTTATAGATGATATCTGTACCGAACTTGCAAGGTTTTCTCCAACCGAGATAATTGCCAACGATGAAATATTAAAACACAAGGACATTACCGATTACATAAAACAGAATATTTCCTGTAGTGTCGAGATTATCGATGATGATATATATAATGTCTTAAAAACAAAGGAGATCGTTGTTAGGCAGTTTGGTGTAGATTCGGCCGAATCGCTGTTAAAGGATGGCGCTTTATCTATGGGGGCGGTTGCAGCGCTTGTTCACTATCTCACACTAACACAAAAGCACGGTCTGGATACTCTTGTAAATATAGAGCGTTACAGTGCAGATGAATTTATGAGGCTTTCCGCCCTTACGAGAAGGCATCTCGAAATATCCGAAACGATGCGTGACGGCTTGCGTAGCGGTAGCCTACTACATACCATTGACATGACAAAAACATCTATGGGCAGAAGGCTGTTGAGGCTATGGTTTGAACAACCGCTTGTCTCTGCCTCTAGGATAAACAGAAGGCTCGATGCGGTTTCGGAACTTGGCAAGGATGTAATAAATAGAGCTACCGTTCGGGAGCATCTTTCCAAAATTGCCGATATGGAGAGGATTCTCAGCCGAATTGTCTACAAAAGCTCGGCCCCACGTGAGCTATCGGCCTTCTTAAACACACTAAACATACTGCCACAACTTAAGCTATCGGTAGCGGGCTATACAACCGGTGAGCTTGTATCGGTATATAACTGTATCGATAACCTTAAAGATGTGGCCGCACTCATCACCGATACACTCGGAGAAAAGCTGCCTGCCAACCTTAAGGATGGTGGGGTAATAAAGGACGGCTTTCATGCCGAGATAGACGAGCTGCGCTCGCTATCCGGTGGAGCTAAAGGCAAGCTTATCGAGCTTGAAAACAGCTACCGTGAAAGATATGGCATAAAGAAGATAAAAATCAGCTATAACAGGGTTTTTGGCTACTATGTGGAGATACCGAGATCTTCGGTTCAGGAACTGCCTGATAACTTTGTGCGCCGGCAGACCCTTGCCAACTGTGAGCGTTATATAACCGATGAGCTAAAGGAGCTTGAGAGCAGAATTATGGGAGCCGAGGAGAGGCTTATAAGGCTTGAGGCTGAGCTGTATGATAACCTGCTTTCGGAGATTGCCAAGGCCGCATCTCGAATAGGCACTACCGCCGCCGCCATAGCAAGGCTTGATGTGCTGTGCTGTTTTGCAGAGGTTGCAATGCAGTATGACTACTCTCGCCCCTCTGTAGACGAATCCTCTACACTGTTAATTAAAAACGGTAGGCACCCGGTGGTAGAGCGTCAGCTACGCCGAACCGCATTTATAGCCAACGATGTTACCGCCGACAGCGTAAAGAACAGAATCCTGCTTATAACCGGCCCTAACATGGCCGGTAAGAGCACCTATATGAGGCAGACCGCATTAATAGTTCTTCTTGCACAGGTAGGATGCTTTGTGCCTGCGGCTTCGGCACAGATAGGGGTGTGTGATAGCATCTTGACAAGGGTAGGGGCATCGGACGATCTTTCGGCCGGGCAATCCACCTTTATGGTAGAGATGATCGAGATGGCACAAATTTTGCATAGTGCAACGTCAAAGAGCCTATTGATTCTGGACGAGGTCGGTAGGGGTACCTCTACCTTTGACGGCCTTGCCATTGCAAGGGCAATTATAGAATATCTTGCCGAAAACAGCTCGATGCAACCTAAGACGATGTTTGCAACCCATTATCACGAGCTGTGTGTGCTTGAAAGCCAATATTTATCTGTTAAAAACTATAGTATTACCGCCAAGAAACGTGGCGATGAGCTGATTTTTCTGCGTAAGATTGTTCAGCGTGCCGCAGACGACAGTTATGGTATAGAGGTGGCTAAGCTTGCAGGTGTCCCGCAGCCTATCATCGAAAGGGCATCCGAGATACTAATAGAGTTGGAACAGCATTCTGAGGCGCTATCAGGTGCGGCAACACAGCTTAACTTTGAGGATATGTTATCCACCGAACAACCACGCAATAAAGATGATATAATGCAACGGCTAAAATCTGTCGTGCCGGATGCACTATCACCGCTCGAAGCATGGCAGATACTCTCGGAGCTTAAGGAGATGTCTAATCAAGAGGTAGAGGTTTGAGTGGTGCAATTAGAGAGCTTCCCTCTCTTTTAAGGGATAAGATTGCCGCAGGTGAGGTTGTGGAGCGACCTGCATCGGTTGTAAAAGAGCTTGTCGAAAACTCTATCGATGCCGGTGCAACCTCGATAGTTGTAGAGATAGAAAATGGTGGTAGGCAGTTTATAAGCGTTGCCGATAACGGTAGCGGCATAGAGGCAGAGTATATAAAAACTGCGTTTTTGCCACATGCCACCAGTAAAATATCCTCCGATGTTGATCTTGAAAATATTACTACTAAAGGGTTTAGGGGAGAGGCACTTGCATCCATAGCGGCGGTTTCAAGGTTAGAGATTATAACCAAGGTTGATAGTTCGGAGTTTGCACTATCCTATAGCATTATTGGTGGAATCGGAGGGGATATTATTCCTGCCGCGCGGGATATTGGCACGACCATTACTGTATCTGACCTGTTTTACAACACACCGGCCCGCCTTAAGTTTTTAAAGCAGGATGTTGCCGAGGGCAATGCAGTTGCCGATATTGTAACAAAGATCGCACTTGCACACCCCGCCATAAATTTTACCATGGTTAGGGATGGTAGGCAGGTGTTAAACTGCCGTGCAAAAGGAGAGATGCTACTTGCTATAAACTCACTTGTCTCGAGCGATATACACCGCTTTTTAAAACCTATCTCTTTTTGTGAAGATGGTTATGAGATAACCGGCTTTGTAGGCAATGCAGAGGGCGCAAGAGCCTCCAGGGCAATGCAATATTTTTATGTTAACGGCCGTTATATAAAAAATAAATCTTTTCACGCCGCAGTCGACCAGGCTGCAAGCGGCTATTTCCCACATTCAAAACACCCAATTGTATTTGTTTTTTTAACTGTTCCTACACATCTTGTAGATGTAAATGTTCACCCCGCAAAGATTGAGGTTCGTTTTGCAGAGGAGCGCAAGGTTTTCTCGGCTATATATCGTGCTGTTAAGTCGTCTCTTATGCCTGTTATTGATCTGCCACAACTACCCGAACAGGAGAAACCTAAGGTATCGGTATCCGATCCACCATCCTTCCCGATTCAATCGGTTATGGCGGATTATAAGGCAGTTAGTTACACTCCCAGCCCTACATACGTTGAACAAAAAAATGACGTTTTAAAATCACCGGTTGCACCCTATACCACAGCAAATGCAGCTAAAAAAAACAACTATGCTATAGATATACCCTATATTGAAGATACTCCACAAACTATAGCCGAACAGGAACAGCTGCCTAGCCAGCAGGTGATTGAATCGGCCCAGCCACAGGAATTTAGGTTAGTAGGGGAGGCCTTCTCTACCTATATCATCCTAGAGGCTAATAGTAGCATCTGCTTTATTGATAAACATGCCGCACATGAACGAATAATATACGAAAGATTAATAAATACCCGTACCGAGGATATAGATAGCCAGCTACTATTAACACCTATAACGGTAGAACTTGATAGTGAGGGGAAATCTTTGTTACTCGATAACGCCGAATATCTAAAAAAATTAGGTATAGACGTTGAGGATTTCGGGAAAAATGCTGTAAGGGTTTTTTCCTTGCCAGCAGATATTGACGGCTATAATGCAGAAAAGTTGCTGTGCGAGCTTGCTGCGGGAATTGCTACCGGTAGCATGAGTGCCGACGAGCGTACAAGGTGGGTCTATCACTCGGTAGCCTGTAGGGCGGCGATTAAGGCCGGTGATAGGCTAAGCAATACCGAGCTTATGCATCTTGCAAAGCAGATTTTATCCGGAGATATTCCGGCCTGTTGCCCTCATGGTAGGCCGGTGATAATATCCATAGAGAAAAAAGAGCTGGAAGGACGATTTGAAAGATCATAATAAAAAAATTACTGTGATTTGTGGGGCAACCGCAACCGGAAAATCCGCTTTGGCGGTTGCGGTTGCAAAGCTGATCGATG
>CAYJOX010000152.1:0-4429 GCA_964371915.1 uncultured Oscillospiraceae bacterium | reverse complement strand
CTGTATTTCTCTATTTGTTTTTTTCAAGTGTCCAATATCTATTGTACTCCTACACTGTAGTGTGGGTATTAGCTACTACAATTCTTGACTTAAAAACCAACCTATGCTATAATGTTTTGAAAGTATTTTATCAATGGATTGCCGATAGTTAAATGATTAATATAGTGAAAATAATAATTATAACAATGTTGGCAGCCCTTACGGCGGCTTTGTTAACCGGTTGTGCACCAAGTTATATAGATGGGAGCTACCGTGTAGAGTTAAGTAACTATGATAGCTTGGGGTTTAAGGAATATATTACTGCAATAGTAGAAGATGGTGCAGTTATTTCTATCAATATAGGTGCGGTAGACCGCAACGGAGTAACTAAAACCGATAATGAGGATTATAGGGTGGCCATGGAGCTTGCAACCGGAACCTATCCGGAGGCAGTTTATGAAACACTTGATGGAAGATACCTTCTTCTAGCGCAGGATAAGGGGAGCGAAGAAACTGTGGATGCAGTTGCCGGCGCAACATTAACCTCAAATAACTATGCAGTTTTATTTGAAGAGCTAAAAAATTCGGTTGTTACAGGAGAGACGTTTGTAACGGTAGAAAATCCAATTGAAGAATAGTGGTATACATTGCTATTTTATGAAAATACTAATATTTAAATTGAATTAGGAGTATAACGATGAAAAAAATTATAGCATTAACTACTGCTGCATTGCTACTATTTGCAATGGTAGGTTGTAGCGAAGGTGAGAGTGATAGTTCACAGTATGACGATTTAAATGCAACGTCTACAGACGAGGGGTTAAACGCACAGTATCAAATTGTAACCGATAAGGTGGCAGAGATATACGAGGCCGGCACACCCGAGACTACGGCAGAGGTTGTGGAGGCAATAACATCGGTAATGCCGGTACAGATGCCCAACAATATGGACGACCAGTTCATGACCTTTTTGGAGATAGATCTTACAAATATAGAAGAATATACCGGTATCATATCGGGAACCAATATTTCCAGCGATGAGCTTATAGTGATAAGGGCTAATGATGGCATGGTAGATGCCGTCGTAGAATCGCTAACAGCACGCCGTGATGCCCGAATAAAGGAGTTCGAAGCCTATCTTCCGGATCAGTATGAAAAGGCTAAATATGGCAAGATATTAGTGTATGGGAATGATGTTATCCTTGCAATCATGGGAGATACACTACAGTACGATATGTCGGCCGATGAGGGTGCAGAGCCTATGCTTCCCGAGGGGAGTGTCCCGGTAGCGGATATACCGGTTGATGATTCCACAACATCCGAAGCCGCATAAAAAACAGGAGTATAAAGCTTGGTTTTTAGCAGCCTTACATTTTTATTTTATTTTTTGCCGATAGCGCTTGGGGTTTATTACCTCCTGCCCTATCGGCTAAAAAACGGTTGGCTATTTGCAGTCAGCCTAGTTTTTTATTCCTGGGGTGAGGTTCGCTATTTCCCGATAATGATAGCATCTACGGTAGTCGATTATGTTCTGTCTAACCTTATTAAGCGCTATTATGAGCGTGTCGGGCTGAGAAAAGTATTCTTAATCTTATCTATTATATTTAATCTCGGCATGCTATTCTATTTTAAATACACCGATTTCTTTATAGCAAATATCAACATGCTTTTTGGTAGCTCTATACCACTTCTTGAGCTTACCCTCCCGCTTGGTATAAGCTTCTACACCTTCCAAACTATGTCCTACACGATAGATGTCTATCGCAGAAATGTTGAGCCGGAGAAAAACATTATCAACTTTGGCGCCTATGTAACAATGTTCCCCCAACTTATTGCAGGGCCTATCGTAAAATACACCCATGTGGCAGAGCGGCTTAACATGAAAAAGGGTCGAATAGACCTACTTCGCATAGAGGAAGGAATTAAGCTGTTTATATTTGGCCTTGCTAAAAAGGTGTTAATTGCAAACAATGTAGGTGCCCTATGGACAGAGGTCGGCACACTCGGCTATGCCGAGGTTTCAACCCCACTTGCCTGGCTTGGGATTATAGCCTACAGCCTGCAGATATATTTTGATTTTTCCGGTTATTCACTAATGGCGATCGGCCTTGGTAAGATGATGGGCTTTGATTTTCCGGATAACTTTAATCTACCCTATATCAGCCGCTCCATAACAGAATTTTGGCGCCGTTGGCATATGACACTGTCCGGTTGGTTTAGGGAGTATGTCTATATTCCTCTCGGCGGTAATAGGTTAGGGCTACCACGGCAGATACTAAACATATTTATTGTATGGTGCTTAACCGGTTTTTGGCATGGTGCAGATTGGAATTTTGTGCTGTGGGGTTTTTACTATTTTGTGCTTTTAACGCTAGAAAAGCTATTCCTAACAAAATTTTTGGAAAAGCATAGGGTAATAAGCCATGTCTATGCACTATTTGCAATCGTTGTAGGATGGGCACTTTTTGCGGTTGTAGGGCTACAAGATCTTACAACATTCCTTGCCTCAATGTTTATACCGCAGGGCGGGATATCGGCCGGCTATTTCCTGCGTAACTATGCTGTTGTAATTATAATAGGAATGGCGGCATCTACACAGCTGCCAATGCTGATATATAATAAACTTGCAAGATGGAAGCTGCTACAGACAGCTATTTTAATGCTATTACTGGTTGCATGTATTGCATACCTTGTAGATGCAACCTTTAACCCATTTTTATACTTTAGATTTTAACAGGAATTTAGGTTATGGATAAGATGAAAATAATATTAAAATATCCGCTTATCCTCATTTTTATGGGGTTTATCTTCCTGTTCTCGATTGTAAATAACCTTATACCGGAAAGAACCTTTTCCGAGCTTGAAAACCGCGCCCTTGCAACCCTTCCAAACTTTAGCTGGGAGGAACTTTTGGATAATGAATATACTCCTAAATTTGAGACATATGTAAACGACCAGTTTATGCTTAGGGATGGATGGATTGACATTAAAAGCCGGTTAGAGTGGGTTTTTACTAAGGTTGAAAATAATGGTGTGATATATGGCAAGAATGATCAACTTTTCGCAAAGCTTTTTAGCCTAGATGAAGATCAATTGACAAAAAATCTTAATGCCCTTTCAGAGTTTACAAAGCGGGAGGGAGACAAGGTTACGGTAATGATTGCACCGGTTGCAAGTAACATTTTAAGCACATCCCTACCCTCAAACCCACCTATGGTCGATGAGAATGCACTGATTGATACCATATACGAAAATGCGCAGGGTGCAAACATAGTGGATGTAAGGGATACCTTATCGGAGCATAGCAGCGAATACATCTATTACAGGACTGACCACCACTGGACAAGCTACGGTGCATACCTTGCATACCTCGAATATGCACAGCAAAAGGGGCTTGATCTGTTTAATATAGGGGAGGCAACGGCGGTAGAAACGGATGGTTTTTTAGGAACGAACTTTTCCAGATGCAAATATTTTGCGGCAGTGCCGGACACGCTCACCTATTATGATATAGATAATACAATGATACTTGGCGAGGAGGAGCTACCGCTTTATAACACAGAAAGCTTAACATCGGTAGACAAATATGCTGCATTTCTACATGGGAATTATGGGTTTCTAACGGTTAATGGCGATGGTGAGGGAAACCTGCTTGTTGTAAAGGATAGCTATGCAAACACCTTTATTCCATTTTTAACCGCAAGCTATGAAAAGATAGATGTGATAGATTTCAGGTTGTATAATAACAGCGTATCACAGCTTATGCAGCAAAACAATTACGACGATGTGCTTATTCTTTATAATAGCACAACGTTTGCCGAAGATGGGAATTTTGCAAAAATATTATTTAATTGATTGCTTTTTTCCTGAATTTATGATAGAATTACGTGAACAAGAAAAAAGGAGAAACAAAAGATGTCAGCACTGGAAATAGTAAGTGGGATTGTATTAATTATTAGCTGTTTAATAATTATACTATTGGTAATGTTACAGGAATCTAAGGGGAATGGGCTTGCAGGCGCTATCGGCGGCGGTGAGATGCTTGATGCTGCAAACAGAACAACAAGCAGAGATGCAGTTCTTGCTAAATTTACAAAGATTGCAGCGGTAGTATTTTTTATTATAACACTTGTGGTAAGTCTATTTAGTATCTATTTTAAATAACACGGCAGGAATTTTATTATGCCCTTAAAAGACAGGCTGCTAAAATACATTAAGAAAAAACCTTCAAGCCTTACCGAGTTGAAGGTGCGTTTTGAGTTTGATAAAAGAATAGATAAAATAATATCTCGTCTTGTTAAAAAAGGCAAACTAAAAAAACAAGACGGTAAACTTGTTTTTGCCAAGCAGGATAAACCAAAAAATAAAAACGACATCACCACCGTAAAAGCTGTTGTTGTAAAGCATACCGGAAGTTATGCTTTTGCGACACCGCTTAGCGGAGGTGATG
>CAYJOX010000151.1:0-4490 GCA_964371915.1 uncultured Oscillospiraceae bacterium | reverse complement strand
GGGGTGCCGACCTAAGGGTTGCACTGCGCCTTAGCTTTATGGAGGCCGCAAAGGGCTGTAAAAAGAATATTACTATAAATAAGCAGGATAGCTGTGGCGAGTGTAGCGGTAGCGGTGCATCAAAAGGCTCCTCCCCCGAAACCTGTAGCGAGTGTGGCGGCCGTGGTGTTGTACTTATACAGCAACGCACCCCTTTTGGCGTGATACAAAACCAGCGCCCCTGCCAAAACTGTGGCGGGCGTGGTAAGATAATAAAGAACCCCTGTTCTAAATGCCGTGGAAGCGGTAGGGTTTCTACCCCTAAAACGGTAGAGGTAAATATACCGGAGGGTATAGACGATGATCAGAGCATCGCACTGCGTGGCATGGGTGATTCCGGTGTTAACGGCGGCCCTGCCGGCGATGTTATAGTAGTTGTATCGGTTACAAAGGATAAACTTTTTGAGCGTGACGGCTACGATGTGTGGGTAGACATTCCGATAACCTATGCACAGGCTGTAACCGGCTGTGAGCTTGTGGTGCCCACCATAGAGGGCAAGGTACAGTACAACGTGCCGGATGGCACCCAGAGCGGTGCAGTGTTCCGCCTACGTGGAAAGGGTGTAAAATACCTAAACGGCAGGGGCCATGGCGACCAGTATGTTAAGGTTATTGTAGAGGTGCCAAAAAAGCTTAACAAGGAGCAAAAGGCGGCATTAAACGCCTTTGAGGCAACCTTAAAGGACGATAACTACGAGCAACGAAAAGGTTTCTTTAAAAACCTAAAGGATTTTTTTAGTTAAGATAAAAAAATCTGTTACCACACAAAAAAGCTGTTACCACAGTGAAGTGGTAACAGCTTTTTTAGCTAAGAGTATTACCTCTTACCTTTTAGTTCTTAGCTTTTAGCTCTTCCCCCTCAGCTCCTCCAGCAGTTGCGGTTCGCAGTTTCTTATATACTGTTCTAGGGTGCGCCTACGTACGAGCGAGGGGATAACCCCCTGCCTCGATATACAAAACGAGGCGGCATAGCTTGCCACATGTAGGGCATTTTTTATCGAAAGCCCGTACGAGAGATAGGCGGCAAACGCCGCAATAAAAGAGTCGGCCGCACCGGTTGTATCTACGATAGCGCTTTTCTTTGCATCATAGTAATACTCGGTCGATCCATTTTTAAAATAGCCTCCCTCACTATCCAGCGTTATTATAACATTCTTAACACCGAGCGACAGGAAATAATCGGCCGTTTCCTTAAGGGTGTTGCCGTGGTTGCACAGCATTGCGGCCTCGCTACGGTTAGGCATAAAAAAATCAACATTTTCTAGCAGCTTTGCATCTACAGTTTTTAAGGCTGATGGCTTTAAAAAGGTGGTTACGTTGTGTTTCTGCGAAAGGTCAAGCGTTGTGTAGAGCGCCTCGGTAGGTATTTCCGATTGTAGAAGGCAGTAGGAGGCCTCCTTAAACAGCTTCTCATACCTCCTAACGGTATAGGAAGATAGGCAGCTGTTAGCACCGGCAAGCACGGTGATAGAGCTTTCGCCGTTGTTTTGCAGGTGAATAAAGGCTTTTCCGGTTGTGTGGTTATCGTCCTTCTCTACCGCAATGGTGCTAACATTGTCTGCCTCTAGCGAGCGATAAAGTTGGATGGATTCTATATCGTTGCCGACCGAGCCGATAAGCGATACCTCATGCCCTAAACGGGCTACCGCCACAGCTTGATTTGCGCCCTTACCGCCCGGCCCTACCGAATAGTTTTCGGTCTTTATAGTTTTTCCAAGTTGTGGTTGCTCGTCTACATTAAGGATAGTGTCTACATTTATTCCGCCCACAACCACAATTTTCAGCGCATTTGTGTCCTGCGGGGGCTTTATGCTTATCTCGCTGCTAAGCCTATAATCGGCGGTATATTTTAACGGCTCATGGCCACGCTTTTCACAGCGTGAAACCATATAATCACCCACCTGTTGCCCTACCGATTCATAAGGTATTGCTATACAGGATACGCTGCTATCGGCCACCTCCAGCTCTGTAATACAGATTACCGATATATCCTGCGGTACATTTATCTTTAAGGCAAAAAGGCGGCTTGTAACCGCAGATGCGTTACTCCATTCACAGCATATTACGGCAGAGGTTCCATTGTTTAGTATGCAATCGCTAAGCTCCTCCGGGCTATAAACCATACGGCACCTAACGGCAGAAAGATATTGATCCTTTATGGCGGCCTGTATACCCTCCTCTATGGCAGCCTTGTTGTGGCTGTCCTCGTTACAAAGGAGGCAGATCTGGTTGTGACCAAGATTGATAAATTTTTGTATTGCAGTTATGGTTGCTTCACGGTAGCCAAGCTGTGACTCCTGTGGGTCGATAGTGGCAACCGGCATCCTTGTATCGTCAAAATAATCGGTAGGTGTAATAGTGGCACTATCGGCAACAGGTTGCCAGATTAAACCATCTATAGTGCTACTGGATAGGCTCTCAAAATTCTGCCGCTCCTGTGCAGGGCAACCATTGCTGTCACGTATTAGTAAGCTATACCCCTGCCGTTGCACAGTTTTGCAGATAGAGTTCATAAGCTGTACTCCACCGGCCTTTGAGTTAAAAATCACCCCTATAACAAAAGTTTTGCCGCTAGAGTTGCTCCGACGTGTATAGTTATGCTCCTTTAATACACTCAGCACCCTTTCACGGGTTGAGCTACTTATATTCTCATCCTTGCCGTTTAGTATCTTTGATACCGTTGAAATTGATACCTGCGATATCTCCGCAATCTTAGATAATGTCATAACACCCACAACTAACCATACCTTTTTTCTTATTATTAATCAAAAAATTAGATTTGTCAAACACTATACAAAATGTTGTAATATATCACAATAAAGATACGGGTAGTTTGTTTGTTTGACAAAAAACAAATAAAACCTATTGACATTATGGTGATATAAGCTATAATTAAGAAAAGTTTAGGAAAATATTTAGGAAAATATTTCGTAAATATTCGCAAAGGGGAGGAGGGCTTTTTGGCAGATAGGATTTTAGTAATCGGTGGCATAAACATGGATCTTGTTGTTACCATGGAGAATATGCCGGTTGTGGGAGAAACGGTTTTAGGTAACGGCCTAAGCTATATCCCCGGTGGTAAGGCCGCAAACCAGGCGTATGCTATCGGTAATTTGGGCGGTAATGTTACCATGCTTGGATGTATAGGGGACGATTCCTTCGGGGATACCGTATATGATAACCTAAAACAACACGGTGTTAATGTAGCAAAGCTTAAAAGGATATCCGGCGAATCAACCGGCCTTGCATTCATCTATGTTAACAAGAACGGCAACAATAGTATAGTTGTTGTTCCGGGCGCAAACAACTATTGCAACGTAGAGTATTTAAAATCATGTGATGAGGAATTTGCCCTTGCGGATTACATATTAATGCCGGCAGAGATACCCTTTGATGCACTTGAGTATGCAATAAAGCGCGGGCACGAGCTTGGAAAAAAGGTTGTACTAAATCCGGCACCGGCACCCGATAGCCTATCGCCCGATCTACTTTCAAGGTTATACTGTATCACACCTAACGAGACAGAGGTGGAAAAACTTACAAAGGTAAACTCCGAAAATGTTAACGAGGTAGCGCTCGGGGCACAAAAGTTACTTGATGACGGCGCCGCAAGCGTAATAGTTACCCTCGGAGCTAAGGGCTGCCTATACAAGGATAAGGATACAGAAAAAATTATTCCCACACCGGATTTTAAGCCGGTAGATACAACCGCCGCCGGCGATTGTTTTAACGCCGCATTTTTGGTTGGGCTTTCTAAAGGGCTAGGCACCGAGCAGGCACTACAGTTTGCCAACGCGGCATCGGCAATATCGGTAACTAGGAAGGGGGCACAGAGCTCGCTACCTACACTTACAGAGGTGGAAAAAGTCTTGGAGGACGAAAACAAGGCTATAATAAATAAAAAAGAGGAGATGAAACAATGTTAAAGCTGAAGAAAACATTAGCGTTACTTTTAGCACCGGCTATGCTCGCCGCCTTCCTTGCCGGCTGTGCATCGGAGGAATCCACACCGGCCGTAGAGGATGATGCACCGGCTACAACATCACAGGCAGAAGATACCGCCGAGCAGAGAGAGTTTGTTCTGTTTACAAGTGTAAAAAGCGAACCACAGACAGCGGCATTCCAGACCTATATCCTTGATGCATTTATGGCACAAAACCCCGATATTAAGATAGACTGGCAACCTACAGCGGATAACGACGAGACGCTACGTATACAGATGGCAAGCGGTGAAGGCCCCGATCTAATGGATCTTAACGGCCCGACCGATGCCCTAGAGTATTACGATTCGGAGCAGCTTATCGACCTTGCACCCTATGCCGAGGAAAATGGCTGGTACGATACATTCTATGATTGGTCGCTTAATGTCTGTACAACCGCCGATGGCGCGCTAACCGGCGTACCTACAGCATACGAAGGCATGGTGATGTACTACAACAAGACCATGTTCG
>CAYJOX010000150.1:3744-4523 GCA_964371915.1 uncultured Oscillospiraceae bacterium | reverse complement strand
GTTTCGCCTTCCCTCGGCTAAGCCCGCATTATCAACATAGCCGGCCGCTCATTTATGTTAGTTTGGTTGCAAGGTTAAGCTATAACAGTGGCGAGAATGTACGGAGAACTGCAAGGCCAACCTTCTGTATAAACCGTAACCTACCTTGAAATGGATGGTTTTCTATCGTGATTTCTTTGCAGCTATCCTGCGTTTTCAAAAAATCCTCTTTTATCTTCATCACGGCAGAGGATTTATATATAAATGCACCGCATTCGTAATGTAGGGCTAAACTTCTGTAATCCATATTAATGGTGCCTATTACCGCCGTTTCGTCATCACAAACAAACATCTTCGCATGCATAAACCCGGGGGTATATTCATAGATCTTAACCCCTGCCCTTAACAGCGAATTATAATAAGAGCGTGATAAAAAGAAAACCATTTTTTTATCAGGTATACCCGGCAACATCAGCCTAACATCGATACCGGATTTTGCCGCCGCCATTAAAGATACCATCATCTCCCTCGAAATGATAAGGTAAGGCGTGGTAATGTAGACATAGCTTTTAGCACAGTTTAACATGCTCATATACACATTTTCGCCTACCGCATCCTCATCAAGCGGTGTGTCGGCATAGGGTTGAATAACACCATCCCCCCTGTAGCTTTGTGTGGGTGCATATTTAGTGTAGTCCTCTAACTTCTCGGTCATTGAACTCCACATCGAAAGGAACATTACCGTTAGGTTATAAACCGCCTCCCCTTTTAGTAGAACCGCTGTATCTTTCCAGTGTCCA
>CAYJOX010000150.1:0-3734 GCA_964371915.1 uncultured Oscillospiraceae bacterium | reverse complement strand
TTTACACCACCTACAAACCCAACGTTCCCATCTATAACGCAGATTTTTCTATGGTCACGATTGTTAAATTTTGCATTAAAGAGACTGAAAAACCTATTGAAGGCCCGGCAATCAATTTTGTGGCTACGCAATCTTTTCGAAAACCCCATGGGCAGGGTCGTAAGGCAACCTAGGTCGTCATACATAAGCCTTACATCAACACCTTGCTCTGCCTTTTCTATCAATATCGTTTCTATCTCGTTCCACATTGTACCTTGTTCAATGATAAAATATTCCATAAAGATAAACTTTTCGGCAGTTTTAAGTTCCCTTAACATCGCTTTCCATTTATCTTCACCAAGAGGAAAATATTCAACCTCTGTATTGCTGTAGGCAGGGGCGTTTGCAACACGCCTAATATATTCTGATTGTCGCAGTGCATTTGGATTCTCGGCGAAAAAATCATCCTTCGGCTTGTTTACCGCCTCAAGGCTTTTTGCCAGTTCGGCATCTATCTGTGTTAGAAAAGCTTTCCTCTTTTTGCTTATGCTCTGCCGACCATACACCATATAAACAACCGCACCGATTAAAGGCAACGCATTCAGTATTATTATCCACGGTATTTTTATCTCGGGATATGTGTCTCTTATTAGTATGTTAAGGGTAACAACAACGTTGATGATAAGTAATATTACAACAAGCAGATCTACAAAACTACCAAGGGCATATACTATAGCAACCCAAAAAGCCACCTGCAATATAAGTGTTGAGGCGATCAATGCCATACGAAGAAAAATAGTTTTTTTCATCCTGTAGCTCTCCATCTCATTAGCATACCCCTAAAATTATACACAGCAGTATGCAAAATGTCAATTTTCTAGAAAATACTAAACCTAGCTTGCAATGTAGCTAACTATTGCATAGTAAGCTGCGAAATATCTGCAGATTGCTCTCCTGTGCAGGGTTGACAACGCAGGGCAATGAGTTTAAAATAGGTATTCCTACCAAGGTATATAGTTATAGAAAAATTAAATATTATAAAGGCAGTTGAATCATCAAGATAAAAAAGGAGAGCAGTTATGAAAATTGGTTTTATCGGGCTTGGAATTATGGGGAAACCCATGTGCAAAAATTTACAGAATGCCGGCAACGACACCGTGGTGTTTGATATCAACACAGCCGCAGTAGATGAGCTTGTAACTTTTGGTTCTACCGCCTGCACATCAGCGGCAGAGGTGGCATCCCAGTGTGAGCTGATAATAACAATGCTACCAAACTCCCCCCATGTACGTGAGGTTATACTGGGCACCGGCGGCGTGTTAGAGGGGCTTAATCCCGGTAGCATCGTTGTAGACATGAGCTCTATTAATCCGATTGAATCCCAGAGTATCTGTGCAGAGGTTGAAGCTAAGGGCGGATTTATGTTGGATGCACCGGTTTCCGGCGGAGAGCCCAAGGCAGTCGATGCAACCCTATCTATTATGGTTGGCGGCAAACCGGAAATATTTAATAAGGTTAAGGGCATTTTGGGCACGATGGGTGCATCGGTACTGCACTGTGGGGATATAGGGGCAGGCAACACTACTAAGCTTGCAAACCAGATAGTGGTAGCGGCCAACATTGCAGCCGTAGGCGAGGCATTAGTATTTGCCAAAAAGGCAGGGGTTGAGCCCGAAGCGGTATACAACGCAATAAGAGGTGGCCTTGCCGGCAGTACAGTTATGGATGCAAAAGCCCCCATGATGCTACAGGGTAACTTTACACCCGGCTTTCGTATCGCACTACATATTAAAGATCTAAATAATGTTATCGATACCGGCCACAATGTAGGTGCACCTATTCCGATGACCTCGATGATAATGGAGATGATGCAGTGGCTTAAAAGCAACGATTGTGATACAGATGACCACAGCGCCCTTGTTAAATATTTTGAAGGTTTAGGTAACACATCGTTATCTAGCTAGCCTTTTCAAAAACATCTACCGACTAAACACCCTGCAGCCATAGCGTTGCAGGGTATAGTTTTAAAGCCTTATTCTCTAAATAATTTGACTATTATTGTAAAAACACCAATAATAATGGTGGTTGCCTGTAACGGAGCAAAGGGTAAAATTATGGGAGGGGTTATGAAAAAGTTAGAGCTTTGTTTTAGCGAGATAAACTGGGGCGATGACGAGGCAAAAAATGATGAAAGACTTGATACATATTTTGTAGAGTTCCCGGAGTTTGATAGAATACTGGTAGGGGAGAAGCGTTTTGTAATAGGAAGAAAGGGAACAGGAAAGACTGCAATACTACAGAAAATCCGCTCCGATTCTGCCGATGATGCCACTAAACTATATAAAAACATCTCGCTACGAGATTTTCCGTTAAACGATTTTAAGGCTATGGGAGATAGGTCGTATCAAAATAAATCAAAATATATCTCGGCCTGGAAGTTTGTGCTACTTACCGAGCTTGCAAGCCTAATAATTGAAGATCAATCCTTTGCCTTTAACGAGGAGGTTACCCGCCTAAAATCTTTTATAGACCTTAATTTTCCGGAAGGAATAAGTGTACCAAGTATTATCACCACCCTACAAAAACGACATCAGAAGTTAACCTGGTCGCCCTTATCCTCCCTCAACCTAAATGTTGGCAAGGAAAAAGAGGTGCAATCTACCGGCGAGGTGCATTTTCATAAGATTGTTCAGGAGCTAGAGCGTGTTTTACTATCGTTCAGCGGTGAATCTACCTACTACCTATTAATAGATGAGCTTGACGAGGGATACAACAGCCGAAACGATAACCTAAACTTGGTTATCTTGGCACTTCTTAGGGCGGCCGATGAAATTTTCGGTCGGTTTAAAACGCAAAGTGGTATCGAGTGTATTCCGATTGTAGTACTTAGATCAGACATCTTCGAACACCTAGAGGATAACGACCTAAACAAGCTGGACGATTATATTCTGCGTCTAAACTGGACTACCGATGAAAAAAGCCCCTGGTCGTTAAAGATGATAGCCGAAAAGAGAATAGCGGCACTTGTTCAGGAAAAATACCCCGATCTTGATCTTAGCTTTGATGATTATTGGGGGTTAATAGCGGATGAGGGCTCGGTTGTTCATGGCCTTTGGCAGAATATCTGTATACTAACCTTTACCCGCCCGAGAGATATAGTGAAGCTTTTAAAATATTGCAAGACAAAGATGCATGGCAACGAAAGGTTAAACTTCAGGCATGTTACCGAGGCTATAGGGGATTATTCCAACTGGTTTTATAACGAGTTTAGGGATGAAGTACAGAGTTTTTTCCCTGTGTGGAAAGAATCGTTAAACTGTATAGCTAGCATAGCTAAAGGGCGAGAGACGGTGAGCGAACTTATGTCGGAGCTTATTAGGCACCCTGCTATAAAGGAGTGGTGTGACAACAACCAAAAACAACCCGAGGATATTATAAATATCCTATTTAACTATAGTGTTATCGGATGCATAAATGCAAACGGAAGATGGTTGTTTAAATATACCGATGTAGACCTTGAGTTTATGACAACCTATCCATACTACTGTGTGCATTTTGGGCTTTGCAAAAAGTTAAGAATTGAGCGCAGCTACTACAGCACCAACCGTGTTAATATTATTAAACAGTACAGCTAAATAAAAAAACATGCTGGCATCTTTTATGCCGGCATGTTTTTTTATTTAGCTTGTTAACCGTTAACAGATACCACCTTGCGGTGCTTTCTGTTGCTCCTTTTAAGTTCATACATACGAGAG
>CAYJOX010000149.1:1621-4716 GCA_964371915.1 uncultured Oscillospiraceae bacterium | reverse complement strand
TCTTTGTAGTCATATGGGCCGCCCGAAGGGTGAGGTTAACCCTAAATACTCCTTAGCTCCTGTTGCAAAACGTATATCCGAGATTCTTGGTTGTGATGTTGCCATGGCCGCCGATGTAGTGGGCGATGATGCCGCCGCAAAGGTTGCCGCACTTAACGATGGCGATATCTGCCTACTAGAGAACCTTCGCTACCATAAGGAGGAGGAAAAGAACGATGCAGAGTTTAGCAAAAAACTAGCCTCCTTTGCCGATATCTATGTTAACGATGCATTCGGTACAGCCCACCGTGCACATGCCTCTACAGCCGGTGTTGCAGATTATCTGCCGGCAGTTTGTGGCTACCTAATCGGTAAAGAGCTATCGGTTATGGGTGGTGCCCTTGCCGACCCAAAACGCCCCTTTGTTGCAATTCTTGGCGGCGCTAAGGTTAGCGATAAGATAGGTGTTATCGAAAACCTACTCGATAAGGTTGATACCCTTGTTATCGGTGGTGGTATGGCCTACACCTTCTACAAGGCTATGGGCTTTGAGATTGGCTCCTCCCTGTGCGAGGAGGATAAGATAGAGCTTGCTAAAAAGATGCTAGAGGATGCCAAGACTAAAGGCGTTAAGATGCTTCTTCCTATCGACAATGTTGTAGGAAACAAGTTTGCCGAGGATTGTGAGTCCGATACCGTTGGCGAGAATATCCCCGCCGGTTGGCTTGCTATGGATATCGGACCTAAAACACAGGCGCTGTATGCCGATGCATTAAAATCCGCAGGTACCGTAATCTGGAACGGCCCGATGGGTGTGTTCGAGTGGCCACGTTTTGCCGAGGGTACAATTGCGGTTGCTAAGGCCGTTGCCGATAGCAATGCCGTATCTATCATCGGTGGTGGTGATTCTGCCGCGGCTGTAGAGCAGCTTGGTTTTGCCGATAAGATGACACATATCAGCACAGGTGGCGGTGCAAGCCTTGAGTTCCTTGAGGGCCAGATACTTCCCGGTATCGCCTGCCTAAACGATAAATAAAAACAAACCGTTACCGTGAGGGGGCTTTCCTTTCACGGTAACCTAGCTAAAATTAAGGAGTAAATAAGATTATGAACAAGTCAAAACGTAAGGTTGTTATTGCAGGAAACTGGAAGATGAACAAGACACCGGCACAGGCAGCAGCCCTAATCGAGGAGCTAAAGCCTATAGCCGCAAAGGCCGATTGTGATGTAGTTATATGTGTTCCCTATGTAGACCTACCGGGTGCGGTTGCACTTTGTGAGGGTACAGGTATCTGTGTTGGTGCACAGAATGTACATTTCGAGCAGAGCGGTGCTTACACCGGCGAAATCTCTGCCGAGATGCTAACCGAGCTAAAGGTTAGCCATGCAGTTATCGGCCATAGCGAGCGCCGCCAATATTTTGCAGAGACAGACGAGACGGTATGCCTACGTGCAACCGCAGCCGTTAAGGCAGGCCTTGTTGCAATTGTTTGCGTTGGTGAAACCCTTGAAGATCGTGAGGCAGGAATAACCGAGGAGCTTATCGCACTACAGATAAAGCGTGGCCTTTCCGGTTTTACAGCCGATATGATGAAGAATGTTGTTATAGCTTACGAGCCGGTATGGGCTATTGGTACAGGCGTTACCGCCACAACCGAGCAGGCCGAGGAGGTTTGTGCCTTTATCCGTAAAAAGCTTGCCGATATGTTCGGCGGTGCGGTTGCAGATGGTGTTGTTATCCAGTACGGCGGTTCTATGAACCCGAAAAATGCCGCAGAGCTACTCGATATGGAGAATATCGATGGTGGTCTTATCGGTGGTGCTTCCCTTAAAGCCGCTGATTTTGCAGTAATAGTAGAGGCAGGCAGCAGATGAGTAAACCGGTAGTACTTTGCATTATGGATGGTTTCGGCAACCGTGATAGCTCGGATGGTAACGCTATCATAGCCGCAAACCCCACAAATTTAAACGATATATTTGCAAACAACCCCACAACCCTTATAGATGCATCCGGTTTGGCAGTAGGCCTACCGGAGGGGCAGATGGGTAACAGTGAGGTTGGACACACCAACATAGGTGCAGGCCGTGTAGTTTATCAGGAGCTTACCCGTATAACAAAATCTATCAAGGATGGCGATTTTTTTACAAACGAGGAGCTCTGTAACGCAATGAACAGTGCCGCAAAGGCCGATAAGGCTGTGCATCTTGCCGGCCTACTTTCGGATGGTGGCGTGCACTCCCATAACACCCACCTCTATGCACTTGTAGAGCTTGCAAAAAAGAGCGGCGTTAAGAACATTTATATCCACTGTTTCCTTGATGGGCGTGATGTACCGCCATCAAGCGGTGCCGATTTTGTGGCAGACCTTGCCGCAGAGCTTAAAAAGATAGGTGCCGGAAGCATTGCTACCGTAATGGGCCGCTACTATGCAATGGATAGGGATAACCGCTGGGAGCGTGTAGAAAAGGCCTATCGTGCAATGGTAATGGGTGAGGGTGAGCACAATGCGGACGCAGTAGCGGCCGTAAAGGCAAGCTATGCAGAAAATGTTACCGACGAGTTTGTACTTCCAACCGTTTGTGATGAGAACGGTAAAATATCTCAGGGGGATAGTGTTGTATTCTTTAACTTCCGCCCCGACCGTGCAAGGGAGATAACAAGAACGTTTGTAGATCCGCAGTTTGATGGCTTTGAGCGCCCGAACGGGTTCTTTGCGCTTAACTATGTCTGCTTTACACAGTACGATGCTACTATGCCGAATGTAACGGTAGCCTTTAAGCCCCAAACACTTGAGAATACACTGGGTGAATATCTATCCTCGCTTGGTAAAAAGCAGCTTAGAATAGCCGAGACCGAGAAGTATGCACATGTAACATTCTTCTTTAACGGTGGTGTAGAGAAGGTATACGAGGGCGAGGATCGCGCACTTATCCCATCCCCTAAGGTTGCCACCTACGACCTAAAGCCGGAGATGTCGGCCTATGAGGTTAAGGATGAGGTTGTTGCACGCATTAACAGCGGTGTATACGATGTTATTATACTAAACTTTGCAAACTGTGATATGGTTGGGCATACCGGAGATTTTGATGCCGCAGTAGCCGCAGTTAAGGCTGTA
>CAYJOX010000149.1:0-1602 GCA_964371915.1 uncultured Oscillospiraceae bacterium | reverse complement strand
GGCGAGGTTGCCGAGGCGGTAAAGGCACAGGGAGGCGTTATGCTTCTAACGGCCGACCATGGCAATGCCGACCAGATGAGCGAGCCGGATGGTTCACCATTTACAGCACATACAACCAGCCCGGTACCCCTTACAGTTGTGGGGTATGAATGTACACTGCGCAAAGGCGGTAGCCTTGCAGATATTGCCCCCACAATGCTACGGATAATGGATATTCCACAACCACAGGAGATGAGCGGTAGGTCGCTAATATCTTAAAATAAATATGTTTCTATGCCGCCTTGCGAAAGTAGGGCGGTATAGTCCTAAAATGATACAACAGATAAAAAAGCGTAAACAGAGAATAAGGAGAGGATATGCAACAGGCAAACAGGGTTTATAATTTTTCTGCCGGCCCATCTATGCTACCGCTACCGGTGCTTGAGAAGGTTTCAGCAGAGCTTTTAAGTTACGGCGACAGCGGCCAATCGGTAATGGAGATGAGCCACCGAAGCCCTGCCTACGATGGAATCTTTAAAAGCTCAAAGCAGAGCATTATAGACACATTGAATATACCGGATAGCCACGAGCTACTGTTTATTCAGGGTGGTGCATCCATGCAGTTCGATATGCTTGCTGCAAATCTTACGGTAAACGGCAAGGCAGATTATATCGTAACCGGTGAGTTTAGCGGCAAGGCTGCAAAGGCTGCAAAAAAGTTTACCGATGTTAACATTCTTGCCACAACTGAGGCAGATAACTTTACCTACCTACCGGACGTTAAGGAGCTAAAACCCTCACCCGGTTCCGATTACCTACATATCTGTTACAATAACACTATCTTCGGTAGCTGTTTTTCAGCCCTGCCGGATTGCGGGGATGTGCCGATAGTGGCCGATATGAGTAGCTGTATTATGAGCGAGCCGGTAGATGTATCAAGGTTTGGTATGATATATGCCGGTGCACAAAAGAATATGGGGCCTGCCGGTTTTGCGGTAGTTATTATAGATAAAAAACTGCTTGCACGCAGTAAGGATAGCCTGCCAATAATGCAAAACTATAACACCTACTCCAAATCGGACAGTATGGCAAATACACCACCTACCTTTGCGATATACGTTGCTGGCCTCGTTGCCGGTTGGGTAAAGGATACGATGGGTGGCCTTGATAAGATGGCGGAGCATAACCGTAAAAAAGCCGCAATTCTTTACAATTATATCGATAACAGTAAGCTGTTTAATAATCCGGTTCGCCCCGATTGCCGTAGTATGATGAACGTTACCTTTACTACCGGAAACGATGAGATGAACAACAGGTTCTGCAAAGAGGCAGCGGACGCAGGGCTTGTAAACCTTAAAGGCCACCGCCTTGTAGGGGGGATGCGTGCATCTATCTACAACGCTATGCCGATAGATGGGGTGCAGGCCTTAGTAGAATTTATGAGGGGGTTTGAAGCCGATGTTTAAGATACAGACAAAAAACAGCATAAGCCAGAAGGCACTTCAGGCACTTGTGCCGCCTAAATATAACGTGGGTGACGAGGTGGAAAACCCACATGGTATACTTGTTCGTAGTAGCAAGATAGCACCACAGGAGCTTGGGGAGGATCTACTCGCCATCGTA
>CAYJOX010000148.1:0-4741 GCA_964371915.1 uncultured Oscillospiraceae bacterium | reverse complement strand
AGTAACCGACGCACCGTCGCTATTCGTATTAACGAAGAGGGCGGTGTTGAGGTTTTGGCGCCTAAACATCTATCGCTCAAGATGATAGAGGCGTTTATCCTCCAAAAACAGGGGTGGATAGAAAAGACGCAAAAAAAGGTGTTGCAGAATAAAAGGCCACAACCTAGCGAGCAACAGTTAAAGGATTTAACCCTACTTGCAAAGCAGCTACTACCCGAGAGGTGCCGTTACTATGCCGATATAATGGGTGTGGAGTATACCGGAATAAAGATAACGAGGGCTGCCACAAGGTGGGGGAGTTGCAACTCTAAGAACTCGATCTGTTTTTCCTGCCGCCTAATGCTTACCCCTCCAAAGGCGCAGGATTATGTGGTTGTGCACGAGCTTGCACATATAATAAGAAAGGATCACAGCAAGGAGTTTTGGAAGATAGTAGAGCAGATACTGCCTGATTATAAACAGCGTAGAAAGCTGCTTCGCTAACCTGTAATAACAGCATATTAGATATATTAAAAGAGGTTGTGACGAAATATAGTTTCGTCACAACCTCTTTGTTTACTGCCCTATAGATGTTTAGCTAAGTGTAAAGCCGGAGACAAGATCCTTAAGGATTTGTGATTGGCCTGAGAGCTCCTCGCTTGTGGCGGCACTCTCCTCGGCTGTTGCCGAGTTTGTCTGTACAACGGAAGAAATTTGATCGATACCGGCCTTTATCTGTGCTGCGCTTTCCGCCTGCTCCCTTGAGGATGTTGCGATGCTTTCTACTAATGCACTAAGTTCATTTGCATTCTCGATGGCAACGTTAATCGATTGGGATGTCTCGGTAGCTATCCTGTTACCTACATCTACAACGCTTACCGTCTCCTCGATAAGAACGGCTGTATCCTTTGCAGATTGTGCCGATTTAGTTGCAAGGTTGCGAACCTCATCTGCAACAACGGCAAAGCCTTTGCCCGCCGAGCCGGCCCTTGCGGCCTCAACCGCTGCATTTAAAGATAGAATGTTTGTCTGGAATGCAATATCATCAATGGTCTTAATAATCTTGCTTATCTCGGCAGATTTTTCATTGATGTTACCCATGGCAATAACCATCTCCTGCATCTGGGTATTGCTCTGTGTTAATGCCTGCTGTGATTTATCGTTAGCTGCCTTGGCGCTTTCGCTATCATGGGCCGTCTCGCTAACCTTTTCTGCAACAACATCCATAGTAGCGGAAAGTTGTTCGATTGCGGATGCCTGCTCGATAGAGCCCTGTGCAAGTGATTGTGCGCCCAGCGAAACCTGGCTGTTACCGGAGTTAACCTGCTCCGATACATCCTCTATTCTAAGCAGGGTATTGTTTAGCTTATCGATAACATTATCGAGTGATTCCTTAAGGGGTGCAAAGCTACCAACATAGCTATCCGGCGCTGTGCTTTTAACGGTAAAGTTACCGGCCGACATCTCGGAAAGGATATGATTGATATCATATATCATGGTGGAAAGTGCAGATATTATTCTTGAGGTGGATCCTGCAAGAATTCCGGTCTCGTCCTGTGCTGTAATATCCGGAACCGGGGTTTCAAGATCGCCCCCTGCAAGGTCGTTAAGTCTATCGGCACAAAGGGTAATCGGTTTTGCAATTTTGCCTGCGATTATTATTATCACTATTGCCGATGCAATTAATAGTACAATACTTAAAATTATTGTCGTGATAATTGATGTGTTAAATTGAGCTAGGAAGTTTATCGAGGGTGTCATTGTGTAGATACCCCAACCGTTAGAGTGATCAATCGGGACATAGGCAACAAACTGGTCGATGCCATCCCATGTTACGGTAGCAAAACCACTTTCACCGGCTATAACCTTCTGCTCGATAGTTGCAAGAGCCTGTAGCGATGGGTCGCTCTTTGCCTCCTCGGTTGCATTATAACGGTCAAATACATACTGGGTGTCGTTATAAGCAATGGTGTAACCCTGGCTATCAACAATTGTTGTGCTACTTCCTTCTCCAACCTCAATACCCTGTACAATCTCAGAGAAAGTTATAGGATTAATTGCAATTAGTACAACGCCGGTAAATTCCCCTCCACTGACTATCGGAGCTGTGATAGCCATGGTAGTATTACCTGTTACCGGGCTTATTAGAGGATCTGCAATATAGGGTTGCATTGTGCTTTTGGGAACAGTGTAGTAGGGTTGATCTGCAAAACTTTGGTTAAGCTCATACGCTAAACCATCCACACTAAAAACCTGTACATCCTCGTATCCGTTAGCTTCTTCGAGTTCGTGCATGCGGGCATAAATCTCATTTAGTACCTCGGTACGGGTACGGCCATCGTCTGTCTGCGAACCTACCTCTGGAACCTCCTGGGTTAATACCGGATCGGTTGCAAGTATAGTTACTGCTGATCTATATGATTCAAGCTGTTTATCGGCAAGATCAGATGCCGCATCTATTGTCGATATCAACGAATGCTCGAGGGCATACATTGTGCTGTTGTAGGTGCCAAGAATTGCAGTGATACTTATAACAAGAATGCTTGCAACAAGTATTACCATGGATGATAAAAGGATTTTAAACTTGATTGATTTCATTATGCCCCCTTTAATGCTTAAATATATACCAAGTATATTATACAATACACCTGTTTGTTATAACAATTTTAACATATTTCGCCTTTTAACGCAAGTAAAACTAGCGTGTAGTGATAAAATTTTTACCTAAAGGAATTAAGCTTACTCAAGCATTTTAGGATAGGTTGTGCTATTGGCCGTTAATGATGAAAGAATCTCACAATATATAGCGCAAATCTCTTTAGCGGTAGGCAAATCTTGTAAAGAGTAGTTGCCACATTCCTTAGCCGTAGCACCCGGTATTTCGCCCTCAAACTGTGAAATATAGCCGTAGGCTTTTCGCAGTAGTGAAAGAACATCCTCGGTGTCAATATCTCTTACAAGCAGATAAAAGCCGGTAAGGCAACCCATCGGGCCTACATATATTACATTTTCACTTTTTTCGCTATTGCGAAGATAGGTTGCAAGAATATGCTCGATAGTATGTGATGCGGCAGGGGTAAGCGGCACATCTACATTAGGCTCTGCCATGCGTAGATCATAGGTAATAATATCGCCATCAGTTCGAGATATATACACCCCTTTGGGGAGCTCTCGGTGATCGACACAAAAACTGGCTATTCTTCTCATAATATTTACTCCTTTTGTGTTATTTTACTTCCCGGTTGCCACTCTGCCAATACTACGGCAGATAACATTATACCGCCACCCACAACTATACTTACACTAAGTGGGTCGTATCCTAATATTACCGAAAACAATGCGCCGAAAAGAGATTCGGTGCCTAGAATAATGGCCGCTTGTGAAGCCCCGACACGTGTCTGGCAGAATGTTTGTAGCAGGTAGCAGGCGAAGGTGCTGAACAGGGCTAGGAACAAAAGCGGTAGTAGCCCATCTAAGCTTGTTGCCGGGGTGATATCGCCATCTAGAATGAAGAACATTACTGCCGAAAGGACGGCCGAGGTAACAAGCTGTAAAAATACAAGTGTAGCCGTGTCAATGCGCTCGGCCAAACGCCCGTTGTATGAAATATGGCAGGCAAAGAAAAAAGCACACACTAGGGTAAGGCTATCACCTGCCGAGATTGTAAACCCACTTTGAATATCCACCGATAGGATAAATATGCCTACAATAAATATAACGCAGGCCAGTATCTTGCGCCACCCCGGCAGTTTCCTTGTTATTGCCCAGCTGATAAACGGAACCATTATAACGTTGGCAGATGTTAAAAACGCATTGTTTGCCGGTGTTGTATACTGCAGTGCGATATTCTGTATATAAAAGCCGAGATAGAGCATTACTCCAAGTACCACGCCGGGTATAATATCCGCACGCTTAAGGTTTTTACGAATATTTTTGTTAAAGATAGTGGCAACCAGGATTGAAGCTATGCTGAAACGCACCAACATAAGTAGTTCCGGTGTTACCCCTGCATCAAGTGCAAGCCTTGAGGCTATAAACCCTGCCCCCCATATAAATGCTGTGATAAACAAAAGCGCAACCGCAACAGCCTCTTTTTTGCTCATAGATATTGTTCCTAATTTGTTGATGCTATTATAACTATATCATATCATATATTTGATGCCTTGACTATAGACAAAATAAAATTATCTAAGTTTATATATATCAACAAAATACAACGAATAATGATGTTATAATGTATGTTGAAATAAGAGGCTTAATATAGTATAATAAGTCGGTAACAGATTGATTTGGAGAGAACTGTATGAGTGTTGGCCTTATTCTCGAGGGAGGCGGAATGCGGGGAGTTTACACCGCCGGTGTGCTGGATTGCCTTCTTAACAACAATATAGCTTTAAAAAAAATATACGCCGTTTCGGCCGGTGCGGCCAACGGGGTATCCTATGTGTCGGAGCAGCCAAGGCGCAGCTTTAAGATTAACATTAGGTTTTGCCACGATAAAAGATATCTCGACCCACTTGGCGTTTTTAGCGAGGATATGTTCAAGATGGATTTTGCATTTAAAACTATACCGGAGCAGTATTACTCCTTCGATAACGAGAGGTTTAAGGCATCTTCCGCCGAACTGGTTGTTGTAACCACCGATTGTATTACCGGTGATCCGGCGCACTTTGTAGTTAAGGATATGGATATAGATTACCATAAGGTTATGGCCTCCTGCTCGCCTCCGGTGGTTTCAAAACCGGTAATTATCGATGGCGTT
>CAYJOX010000147.1:0-4743 GCA_964371915.1 uncultured Oscillospiraceae bacterium | reverse complement strand
TATATTCATTGACCTTTTTTGAAATTGTCGAAAAAAGATAGCTTTGCTGTAAATTCAAGTAATTCTTATTAATCTTCATCGATTCTCCTTTAGGTTGTTGCGTTTACTAATCTTACAAATACAGGCTGTGGCAAATTGCACAATGTCAACTGTGTATTTTGCCTCAGCCATGCATCCTTGTAAATTCTATCTTCATTTAATTTCATACATTCTTAGTATTCCCTCTGCAACGGCACGTCTTGTGTTTCTAGAATCCATCGCTTCGCGCTCGATGTGCTTGTGCGCCTCGTCCTCCGACATGTTGAGATAGGATATCAGTACACTTTTCGCCCTTGAAACAATTTTTATATCCTCTATCTTCTCGATCAGTTTTATATTTTCTTTATGAATTTTCTTCATTCTTCCATGTGCAACCTTTGCAAGCTTTAAAGAAAACCACAACATACTTTTGTTAATAGGCTTTGCGAGCGTTATAACCCCATCATCTTCGACAAGGCTTGATATCTCCTCGTAATAATCACTCTTCACGATAAGAATAACCTGGCTAATTTCTTTGGAGATAATAGGGCGAGAAAGTTTTTCGCCCGATTCGTCCTTTAACGGGGCGTTAATTACAACCAGATCAAAATCCTGCTCTGCGATAATGCGCCTTGCCTGTTGTCCGGTAGAGATAGCTACAACCTTTTCTATCAAAAATTCATTTAATATATCAGATAAAAAAGCTGTACCTTTATCTGTTGCGGAAACTATTAATGCACTTTCGATATCTTCACCTCCTCTCGGCAGTAGCTATAGGAACTGTTTAGTATAGGTTAAAACAGTTGCTGTTGATATAGCTTTCTTTATCCTGTGCACAGTTGTATCTGTCGCATTGTAACTTTTTCTCGCATAGTATTGTGTCTAGAAGCTGCGCGCCCACAGTACTAGCAACAAAAGCCGAGTTTTGCGCCAATTCTACTGCTTCCGGCAAAGAGTGAGGTAGGTTTCTCTCGCTTTTTACCTTTGCCGATTCAAGTGCATTTTCTATGCCGTATAACCCAGCACCAAGAATAAGTGTAAAGGCAAGGTATGGGTTGATAGTACAGTCGGGCGAGCTTAGTTCTATCAACATTTTATCACTGCTTTTTTTCACGATTTTTACGAATGGACTGGTGATACAATCTTCGGTAGTTGCTATCGAGGGAACACCATGGGTGTCTAAGCGATCGTAAGAGTTTACGGTCGGATTTAAAAACAGGGTGATCTGCACGGCTTTTTTTATTATTCCCGCAATAAAACTATCGGCTTGTTTTTCAAAGTCTGCTTTCGCTTTTCCGGAAATAGAAATATTAAGCCTAAGCCCACTACCGGCTTTGTCTTTTAATGGCTTTGGCATAAAGGACGCATAAAGACCATTTCTTGCCGAGATAGCCTTTACAACCGATTTGAAGGTTAAAAAGTTGTCAGCAGCGTTTAATGCATCACTGTATTTAAAATCAATTTCATTCTGCCCTGGGCCCTTTTCGTGATGCGATACCATCGGTTGTAAGCCCATTTCCTCAAGATTTAGGCAGATTTCACGGCGGATATTTTCGCCCTTGTCACGCGGTGCAATATCACAAAAACCACCAAAGTCAAGCGTGTTGTAGGTGGGTTCACCATCTTCATCGGTTTTAAAAAGATAAAACTCACAATCGGTGCCGATTTTACAAAGTAGGCCTTGCCGTTCAAAGTCTTTTAAGATGTTTTTTAGTATTAGTCGGCTATCGCCAGGGCAGACATTACCATTTAAATCCTTAATGTCACAGTAAAAGCGAACCACCCTACCGGGCCCCGGCCTCCAGGGTAGAACTGTTAAGGTTGTTGGGTCGGGGAAAAGCAGGGGAGTGCCGCCCCCAAAACCTTTTATAGAATTACCTTTCAGTACTACACCGTTTTCAAAGGCATCGGAAAGCTCGTTAGCCATAATCGAGATGTTTTTATGAACGCCAAACGGATCACAAAACCCAAGGCGAATAAACTTTACATCATTTTCGTTTATAAACTCTAATACATCATGAACGGTATTATCCATCTGAAATAGCTCCTTAATTAAAGTGTTATATAGCTCTCGCGATCGGGGCCAACCGAAACATATTTTATCGTGCAACCCATCTGTTTTTCGATGTACCGAATGTAATCAATAGCAGGTTTTGGAAGATCTTCAAGCGTTCTGCACCCTGAAATGTCGCAACCAAATCCTTCCATATACTCATACACAGGTTTTGCTTTTACGAGTGCATCACCGGTTGGAAAATCATTTATAATTTCACCGTCAAGTTCGTATGCTGTACACACCGGTATTTTTTTAAGGTAGCTAAGTATGTCAAGTTTAGTTAGTGCTATCTGTGTAGCTCCCTGCATCTGTACACCGTAGCGTGATGCAACTACATCAAATCCACCTACACGGCGTGGTCTACCGGTTGCAGCGCCAAATTCATCGCCTACACCTCGAAGTTCCTCTGCCTCTTTGCCAAAAAGTTCCGCTGTAAAAGGTCCTTCGCCTACACAGCTAGAGTAGGCTTTCATAATTCCTATAGTCTGCTCCAACTTAACACCGGGAATGCCTGCGCCTATCGGGGCGTATGCCGCTAATGTAGAGGATGAAGATGTATAGGGATAGATTCCAAAATCAATATCACGAAGTGCGCCGAGCTGTGCCTCAAACATAATGTTTTTGTTATCTTTAATCGCCTGTGTAAGATAGACGGTAACATCGGTGATAAATGGAAGAAGCTGTTTTGCGCTCTGCATAAGTCGCTCAAAAACATCATCGGGGTTAAGTGGCTTTGCATTGTATCCATCTAGGGTGATGTTTTTCCATTCTACAATATCGATAATCTTTTCTTTAAGAGTAACCTCGTCAAAAAGATCAGAAAAACGCAGTGTTTTTTTCAAAAACTTGTCGGCATATACCGGTGCGATGCCACGCCTTGTCGAGCCGAACTTTTTATCCTGTAATCTATCCTCCTCTAGGCAGTCCTGTAAAACATGGTACGGCATACAGATTGTCGCCCTGTTACTGATTTTAAGATTTGCGGGTGTTATTTTTATGCCGTTATCGGTAAGGGACTTAATCTCTGTGCACAGATGCTCTACATCCACAACCATGCCGTTACCCATAACGTTAACGGTTGTATCACGCAGAATACCGGATGGCAAAAGGTTTAATATAAACTTTCCACGCTCGTTTATAACGGTGTGGCCTGCGTTGTTTCCACCCTGATAGCGGCAGATAATATCATAATCACTCGAGAGTAGATCTACCATTCTGCCTTTTCCTTCGTCACCCCAGTTTGTTCCTACAATAGCAGTTATCATTTTTTTAGCCTTTCATGATTTAGTGTATTTATATTTTACCATTTTTTTATCATAATTACAAACTAAGTTTTTAAAAATCTGATAAATATATATCTACCTCTTTTGCACATTTAATTCCATCTGCTATCGCCCACACAACAAGTGACTGCCCTAGTTTCATATCGCCACATGCAAAAATTCCCGTGGTGTCTGTTTTGTAAGAGGTGTTAAGTTTATCAGGTATTTTTACACCCTTTGCTGAGTATTCTTCATATCCGACAAAGCCAGCGGCTATCAATAGCAAATCTGCATCAAGTGTACGCTTTGTTCCATCAATTTCACAAAGCTTGCCATCTTTAAACTCTACACCAACCGTTACCACGCCAACAATGTTATTGTCCTTTTCTAGTATCTCCTTGATGGTGGTCTGGTACACCCGTGGATCTTCACCGAAAACCTCGATTGCCTCCTGTTGGCCATAGTCTGTTAGGCACACCTTTGGCCACTCCGGCCATGGGTTGGTTGGTAGGCGCTCATCGGGTGCTTTGGGCATCATCTCAATCTGCACCACCGATTTTGCACCGTGCCGAATGGCTGTGCCAACGCAATCGTTGCCGGTATCTCCACCGCCAAGCACGATAACATTTTTACCCTTCGCGTTGATGTAGTTGTTATCGGTAAGGTTATTTGCAATAAGGCTTTTTGTGGTGCTTGCCAAAAAATCCACAGCGAAATAAACGCCGTTTGCCTCTCTGTTTTTTATTGGTAGATCACGTGCTTTTTTTGCGCCACAACACAGGATAGTAGCATCATACATACTAGCTAGTTTATCAAGTTTTATTTTTTTGCCAAAATCCATATTAGATAAAAAGGTTATACCCTCTGCCTTCATAAGCTCGATTCTACGTTCTACAACCTTTTTATCCAGCTTCATATTAGGGATTCCGTACATTAGTAACCCACCGAATCTGTCGTCACGCTCGTACACCGTAACATTATGGCCACGCATGTTAAGCCGCTGCGCAACGGCAAGCCCGGCTGGCCCGGAGCCGATAACGGCCACCTTTTTATCGCTGCGTACCTCGGGTGGGTTTGGTAGCATTTCGCCGTTTGCAAACCCCTGTTCTATCAAAAACAGCTCGTTATCACGTATGGTTACCGCATCACTATTATTATCCATTCCATTTATACAGGCTTTTTCACACAGTGCCGGGCATACTCTGCCGGTAAATTCGGGGAAACAACTTGTCTTTAACAGCCTCGAAAGTCCATGTGAAAACCTGCCATTATAAATTTCATCGTTCCATTCCGGTATTAGGTTGTTAAGTGGGCAACCGGTAACCATTCCGGCAAGTGGCAGTGCTGAACCGCAGAAAGGCACACCACAGTTCATACATCTTGCACCCTGTTTTTTGCGCTCCTCTA
>CAYJOX010000146.1:3978-4758 GCA_964371915.1 uncultured Oscillospiraceae bacterium | reverse complement strand
TTGGGCCTGCACCTATAACGGCAACCTTACGCCCGGTACATGCAGGAGGATTTATAGGCTCTTTATTATTTTCTCGGTTGTAATCAGCGATAAACCTCTCGAGGCGACCGATGGCAACAGGTTCGCCTTTTTTGCCACGGATACATAGCTGTTCACACTGTGTTTCTTGTGGGCATACCCTTCCGCATACGGCGGGAAGTGCACTAGCAGAGGAAAGTATATCGAAAGCCGTGTTAAAGTTACCCTCGGCGGTCTCGGCTATAAAAGCCGGTATATCAATCCCTACCGGGCACCCCTCGACACAGAACTTTTTAGGGCATTGTAGGCATCTGTTTGCCTCCTCTATTGCTGCCTCGGCAGAGTAGCCAAGAGCAACCTCCTCGAAATTAGAGTTTCTTATCGCAGGGTCTTGGTTTGGCATCGGGCATTTTTTGGGGTTCATGTTGCGAACGGGCATTATTGTACCTCCTTATTAAATAATTCACATGCTTCTTCATGATGTAATTTTTCGGTATCCTTATAAATTCCACTGCGCTGCATCGCTTCGTCGAAATCTACAAGATGCCCATCAAAATCAGGGCCGTCTACACAGGCAAACTTGGTCTCCCCCCCTACAGTTAGGCGGCAACCACCACACATTCCGGTTCCGTCCACCATTACGGGGTTCATCGAAACCATAGTCTTGATATTATATTTTTTAGTCACCATACATACAAACTTCATCATAACAAGCGGGCCGATAGCGATAACCTCATCATAGCTGTTACCATCGGTTATCAG
>CAYJOX010000146.1:2337-3968 GCA_964371915.1 uncultured Oscillospiraceae bacterium | reverse complement strand
GCTCTAATGCGTTTGTAACAAGCCCTTTTTCACCATAGCTACCGTCATCGCTCATCATACATAGCTTATCCGATACGGCGCGAAACTCATCCTCCAGAATTACTAAATCCTTGTTTCTAAAGCCAACAACACTATGGACCTCGCAGCCGTTTTCATGTAGTGCCTTTGCTACCGGGTAGGCAATTGCACAGCCTACACCGCCACCCACAACTGCAACCTTTTTAAGGCCGTCTATGTGGCTTGCAACACCGAGTGGCCCCACAAAATCTTCTATACACTCGCCCTCGTTCAGGGCATCAAGCTCACGCGTGCTTCCGCCTACGAGCTGAAATATTATAGTGATTGTACCGTTTTCACGATCGTAATCGGCGATTGTAAGTGGAAGCCTCTCAGAGTTCGAAACCGCCCTTAAAATTATAAACTGCCCTGCAAGAGCCTTGCGTGCAACTGCCGGTGCATGTACAATCATCTTTGTAACTGTAGGGTTTAGCTGTACTTTTTTTAGTATTTTAAACATAATTCCTCCGTCTATTCAACTATTATTAACTCCATACCATAGTACTCGATGTAATAGCTTGATTTAAATTCTTCCTGCTCGTTATTATAGTTTGCAAGGGTGAACTTATTGTTTGTGCTTGGTGGGTACGCAGGAACCTCTACCGAGTGCTCCCCCGAAACAACCGCAGATGCTATTAACGCTTCTCGTTGGATGGTAGTTGCTATAAGATCGTTCACCCATGGTAGCTGGATTGCAACCAGTGCTACAGCCACAAGTAGGGTTCCCGCCGAGCCTGCCGTGTAAAGCAAGCTTATCATAGGTAGCTTAGAAAAATCTAAACTCAATGCCGCCGCATAGATACATCGCATCTCGAGTATAAATAGTATTGCCGCCCAAGCGTTTACTCCGTAATCCGGAACGTAGGACACGATTGCCCAGAGAAAAGGGGAGACGATAAAGGCTGCAAAATACTCATAGTTATCTTTTAAATATGGCACAAATTTCTTGTTTTTAATTAATACAGCTATCGATATCAGCACTGCTGCCAAGATTAATAATTGTAATATCAGGCCGATGGGGCTATAGGTTTTAAAGGTAGCGATATGCATCTCTAAACTTGCCGATAATTTGGCCGGATAAGGGTCAAAGATGCCGGTATCATGCCCGCCGTTAAGCCTTACAAAATTTCCGGGTGCAACAACACACAGGATAAAACCCAGCGCCAAGCCTATATGATGTTTTAATACAGCTAAAAAAGATATTCTTTTCTCGATAAGCCAGATATAAAGTAGACGCAGGCCTATCATCATTATAAAAATTGCACCTATCAGCTCATGGGTAAAGCCGGCAAAGATACCTAAAACATTAAGAAGTATTACCGAAAGGTTACTGCCCTTGTAATCGTTAGCTAGAAGCCTGTTGTTACAGTAGATGTATAAAAAATACAAAAGGGATGTTAGTGTATACATCGAGGTAAAGGTTATAAGCAATGTTGTAGGCACAGCTATCGAGTAGAATACAAAGATTAAAAACGCACTAAATATTATTGCCGGATGCTTTAATGTCTCCTTGATATTTCCGGTGATGAGTGCACAGCCCATAAAGACAAATCCAATAACTACCAGGGATTGAA
>CAYJOX010000146.1:0-2327 GCA_964371915.1 uncultured Oscillospiraceae bacterium | reverse complement strand
AAAAAATGCAGTAAATGCTTCTCCTGCAATTGTTAGCATAGGAATAAATAAAAGGCCTGTCAGCCTACCGGTCCATCTGGTGTAGTTGTTTACTAGGGTATCGATATAGGCTTTTGGGTTATCAATCTGGTTGCCTAGCAGATAATCCGGATTCATACCATCAACATCGGTATCGTAGTAGGAGTATACATTATCAAACTGCAATAATATATCATCACCAATCGGAGGAACATATCGGCACACAGTTAAGATAAAGGCAAAACAAAGTAGCAGCAATAAAATGGAGCTGGCTATCGATACTTTAACTTTTTTCAATATCCCCCTCCTCATCAAATGGGTATTTTAGGCCGGCCCTCATACGAAACTCATCCATTACCGATAGCATTTTAAGGCTGTCCTCCTCACCCATTATAGGGCTTTCGACCTCTCCTTTATTTATTAGCTCGTTAAAGTGGGATATCTCGTGGGAAAAATCCACCGGCTTATCCTCAAACATATAGGTAGTTTTTGTATCGTTTGTTTCTACAATATATCCGGCTGTGTTATGTGCAAGGCCGAGCGTTTTAACAGATCCGTTCTCTAAAACAATGGTGCATACATTGTCGGAATTCTCGATAATCGAACTTTTAATATTAGCCTCAAAATCATTAAATTGCAGCGTCATACAGGAGGTTGCATCTACACCCGTTTTGTAAAATGTTATGCCCGCATCCCTTATAACCGGCTTTTCATCGGTGATCATAAACACCGAGTTTAAGGTGTATATGCCAAGGTCGAACAGTGCACCACCGGCAAGCTCGGGGGATTTAAGCCTTCCGTCGTCCGGTTTGTTTGCCATATCACAACAAAAACTTGTGCTCAAGCTCTTAACCTTACCGAGTTTTTCGCTTTTTATCAGTTTGCACATAGAGCGAAGCGCCGGTAAAAACCTAGACCACATTCCTTCCATAAGTACCAGTTTTTCATCCTTAGCTACCTTAAATAGGCGCTTTAGTTTTTTGCAATCGGTAGTAAGCGATTTTTCACAAAGAACATGCTTGCCTGCCCTAAGTGCCAACATAACGTGTTCGTAGTGGTGGCTGTGAGGGGTTGCAACATAAACTGCATCCACAGATGGGTCGGCACATAGCTGCTCATAACTACCATAAGGGGTTGCTTCGGGGCAATAGCGTTTTGCAAAATCTTCTGCACGCAGATATTCTCTTGATGCCACAGCAACTATGCTACAGTTACTAGCATTTTTAGCCGAGGATACAAACTGTGGCGCAATATTACCACAACCAACTATACCAAACCTTATTGCCATTCTAAAAAATCCTATTCAAAAATATTAAGCTACTTAGATGACATTTTACTACAAAACGAGGTGATTGTCAAATTAACAAAGCTGTGCTATAATAGGCAGATGAGATATTTTATTATTATTATATTACTGTTATTAGTAGGCTGTAGCTCTGAACAAAGTAAGGTTGAAATACCGGAGATTTCGCCACAATCGCAAACACAGCCGACAACGAGAATTATTACCGTTGCCTGTAGTTTTCCCGCAAAATCTGCGGCCGGTGCATTTATAGAGGAGTTTGCGCAAGAGCTTGCACAGGCCACTGAAAACGAGCTTACAGTACTTGTGTATCATGAAGGGTTTCTCGGTAGCAATGAGCGGTTATCGCAGCTTATAGGTGCCGGTGAGCTTGATTTTGCGCTGCTTGATTTCGAACCGGATGATCCGCTTAAGAAATTATTTGAAACCCCTTTCCTATTTAACGATGAAACTATAGTTTCTGCTGTAGATATATTAAACGAAACCGACCCGGCCAAGAGCACATTCTCGGTGCTTAAATATATCAACTGTGGGTCGGTAGGGCTAGAGACAGAGATACAGCATGAGACGATAGAGAGCATATTACCCGGTGATGAGAACAGTGATCTGCCGATAATAGAGACCAACATCTATGCAGGGGATTTCAGCTACGATTATTTTGCTGATATAGATTATCGATACGATATTCAATATTTTTGCATGTCTAATGACAGTGGAATTATGTTTGATGAGCTTCAGCTGGTAAACAATGCGATAGAGGCGGCAATCGAAACTAATCAGCAGGAGTATACCGTTTATGATGCACCTGATAATATTCAGACATACAGGCCGGCTAATTATGAAAATTATCTAGAAAATTTACCATCGGCAGCAGAGATGTTGTATGAAGATGAGAATCTATTACAGGCGGCACAGATTTTCGACAACTTATTAGAATTTTAATAAAAATACTATTGACACATCTATATACCTGTGCTATAATAATCAGGCACGTTAGGCTTGTGTA
>CAYJOX010000145.1:0-4797 GCA_964371915.1 uncultured Oscillospiraceae bacterium | reverse complement strand
CTTAAAGAGCTATTATAATATTTGACATTACCTATCTATAATAGTATAATTATCTTTAACTATTGTGCGATTTGTAGGTTGTAAACAGATGAGAAAGTTATTTAAAAAAGCAAAAAGGATTGTAGTGAAGGTGGGATCCTCTACCCTTACACATGATACCGGTAGGATGAATCTTGCAAGGGCAGAGAAACTATCGATGGTTATAAGTGATCTATCAAATAGCGGCCTTACTCCTGTACTTGTAAGCTCCGGTTCGGTTGCGCTGGGTGTCGGTAGGTTGCAGATAACCCCGAATAAGGATGATATCCAGCTTAAGCAGGCCGCCGCTGCTGTAGGGCAGTGTGAACTTATGAGTATGTATGATCGTTTTTTTTCGGCCTACGGTAAACAGATAGCCCAGATACTACTTACCAAGGACGTGCTTGATCATAGCGATAGAAAGCTAAATGCAATAAACACCTTTGAAAGCCTGTTTGATATGGGAATAATACCGGTTGTAAACGAGAACGACACCGTCTCTTTTGAGGGTATTAAGTTTGCCGATAACGATATGCTAGCATCATATGTTGCTACAATCATAGCGGCCGATGTTATGATAATATTATCCGATATTGATGGGCTGTATGACCGAAATCCTACCCTACCGGATGCACAGGTTCTACACCATATAGAAAGCATTACCGAGGAGATAGAGAGTTTTGTAGCTCCTACCGGATCAAAACGTGGAACCGGAGGAATGGCTACAAAGCTTGCAGCGGCAAAATTTACAACCGAAAACGGTATCCCCATGGTTATTGCAAACGGAAAAAAACCGGAGATATTGTATGATATTTTATCCGGGAAAGAGGTTGGGACATTTTTCCCGACAAAAGAGGTTTAAGAGATAGTAGAATATGCAACAAAAATTAGATAGAATCATATATAATAAATGGCTGTGGATTATTTTACAGCTATTATTGATTTATTACCTATGCGTTACGTTTGGTATGTTTTATGAATCACGTGACGATGCCTACATAGCCTTTATTCTATCTCGCCCGCAGAACGATTTTTCGCCGTTTCAACATGACCTACTCTCTAATCTTTTAAGTCTATTATATTCAAGGTTTGCACTTTCGTGGTTTTCTATAGTTTCTGTAATATCAATCTTAATATCGTCTGCGACAATCTCGTACGTATTTTTTACCACTCTACCAAAGCGTTTTTATCCTGTCTTTTTTCTACTTGGAGCCTTTGTTTTTTATCTAGCCGGAGGGTTGATTTTAGTAAACTTTACTAGAACGGCAGGTATGGTTGGGCTGGCCGGAGGGTTTTTATTACTCTACACCGTAGAAAATTATAACGGTAAACTGCTTCGGTTTTTTCAGATTGCCTTTGCACTTATATTATTAATTCTTTCTTCAATGATACGTGAGGACAGCCTGTTATTGATAACAGGGTTTTTAGGTATCACGGTAGTTGGCAGATTTATTAGCAAGTACGACATTTCGTTATCGGCATTTACGGTATTTTTTAAAAAATATTCCCTTTGCCTACTTATTCCGGCAGTAGCCTTATTATTACCACTAACCAATGAACTAATAATTACCGAGGAAGAAAAACAATTTATAGACTTTGGGCAATCAATGTCAACCATTGTTGATTATCCTATTAACTATGATGAGTTTGATGAACAGCAGTTTAAGGATATGTTTGGAGATGCATATTACGAGGATGTGGTTTCCTATGTAATAGATATAGCAAGGATAGACAGGGATGTTTTTGATAACGAGACTGTATCACAAATTGCTAGTTTTATTGAGCAAATTCCGAATGTGGCATACACTGATACACTTTTTCATCCTGCTATCAGAATACTATTATATCCATTTTTGCTTTTTTCACTTTATGCAATTATAACCTTGCCCTGGCGAAAAAAAGTGTTTATAGTTTTGCAGTTGGTGGCATTTACAGCATTTGTTTTCTACTTCACCATACAGGGCCGGTATCTACCAAGAATAAGTGATCCTGTTGCTATTTCCTGCCTGCTTTCTACCCTTTACATATGCTATTGTAGCAATTCAAAAACTGGGCATAGTGATAAAGAATTTGCTATCATATCTAAACCCGGTATAGCAATTGTATGTGCGTTAACGGTGCTTTTTGCAGATATAGGGATAAACTCTATCGAACCCTATGTTTTAACTGATGATGAAAAGGAAGATGTGGTTGCAACGCTGGATGCCATACATCAAGACAAAGAGCAGATATATGTAACACCGCTGCACATTATGAACTACTATGCCTTTGATGTGCTAGAACCGGTACCGGCAGGAGATTATCTATCTAACGCCATAATACTTAATGGTTGGGCATCAAGAACCCCCTATACCGAGCAGGCCATGCAAGAAATTGGAGTGGATAACCCTATGATTGCACTGCTAGAAAATGATAAGGTTGTATCCTTTTTTGATGAAGCTATCTATGATTATCTTAAACGTCATTATAGCGAGGATATAATGGTTAGCAAAATCGGTAACATAGGAGATCATGATATAATTAAATATACATTGCCCTTAACAGGAGTATATGATACACTTGAAGTTGATACAGACATTAACTTTGAACAGCCTAAGTTCCCTCTTTATGCAGATTATGTAAGTGGTAGCATTGAAGATGCCGAAGGTATAGAATTTCTGTTTTTAAACGTCGAACGTGGAGAGGATTTGCGATCTTATCGTTTAGACCTTTTGGAGAATGGAGATTTTAGCGCTAACCTATACGATCCTGATTATGAGTATGAGATATTTAAGGCTCCACAGTTATATGACATCTCACTTATTGCAAAAATGCAGGATGGCAAACTTTTAAAAATAGTAGTTGCATAATGGCCATAAAAACGAAAATAAGGAGTATATTATGATATCGTTTAACAAACCACCTACCGTAGGAACAGAGTTGTTATTTATGGAGGAAGCCATAAAATCTAACAAGATATCGGGTGACGGTAAGTTCACAAAGCTATGCAACTCCTGGTTTGAAAAACAGACAGGAATGGGTGTACTACTTACAACATCAGGAACCCATGCCATAGAGATGGCGGCACTACTTTTGGATATTAAGCAGGGCGATGAGGTTATTATGCCTTCCTATACCTTCGTATCCACTGCCAACGCCTTTGTACTGCGTGGTGCAACTATTGTCTTTATTGATATTAGACCAGACACAATGAATATTGACGAGAGTTTGATAGAGGCTGCAATTACCGATAAAACCAAGGCCGTTGTTGCTGTGCACTACGCAGGAGTTTCCTGTGATATGGATGTCATTAATGCTGTTGCAAAAAAACACAATATAGCAGTGGTAGAGGATGCAGCACAGGGCGTTATGGCATCTTATAAGGGGAAAATACTGGGCACATTAGGAGATTTTGGTTGCTACAGCTTTCACGAGACAAAAAACTTTTCGATGGGGGAGGGTGGCGCCCTACTTACACCTAAAGGTGATGTATTTAACAGGGCCGAGATTATAAGAGAAAAGGGTACTAACAGAAGCCGATTCTTTCGAGGAGAGGTTGATAAATATAGCTGGGTAGATGTAGGATCCTCCTATCTACCGAGCGACCTAAATGCCGCTTATCTATATGCACAGCTTCTGCAGGCACAGAGTATTATAGATGATAGAAAGAAAAGTTGGGACTACTACTATAATGCACTAACTGTGCTTGAGAAGCAGGGGTTTTTAGAGCTGCCTAAAATTCCACAGGATTGTGTGCATAATGGACACATGTTCTATATAAAACTAAAAGATTTAAAACAGAGAACAGCTTTTAATGAATATGTTCGCTCAAGAGGTGTTCATTGTGTTTTTCATTACATACCACTACATTCAAGTGAGTTTGGTGTGAAATGCAGTAGATTTGAAGGTGAAGATATCTATACCACGAAAGAGAGCGAACGACTTACAAGGCTTCCGCTTTATTATAATATGGAGCTTAGTGATCTTGTGCATATCGTAGACTGTGTTTTTGATTTCTTTAGCGCTGATAAATAATTAAGGAAAAACATTAATGATAAACAAAGTTATTTTTCAAAAGTATAACAAATTGAATATAATTCTAAATAAAAGCGCCGGTGGCTATAGCCGTTCTAAATTTTATATTGCCGTCTCCTTGTTTTCAATTATAGTGTTCTACCTTTACCTTTTGCAACTTATATACCCTAGCGACCATATCTCGGATTTTCCGGGATATGTTCTTTTGGGTAGGGAGGGTGAAGTTCATTCATTATCGGCACTTTTTTCAGCCGCTACATCATGGCTTCCGGATATAGTTTCACTTTGTGTAAATGCCGGATTTTCAGCAATGTGCGTTGGTTTTTCAGTTGTTGCACTACGTAGGTTAAGCTTAAAGTTATTATCATTGGACGAAGGCAGCTACAGCATAGATATAACTTTAATATCGCTATATTTTGCCACGATTATATTCATTCCTACACACGAGTTTTTTTATATTAACACTGCTTCTGCTAATGTATGGCATAGCAACTCATCTATGTTATCAAGGCTTTTTATTATTTTAATGCTTAACACCTTTGTGGATAGCTTTGCTGTATATCAAGAATATAGAGCAGGAAAAATAAAAAAGGGTTTGGCGATAAAAAAGTATGTAGCATTTTCATTTTTTTCTGCATTAGGTATGTATGCCGGGCCATCTTTTTTTGTAGGATTTATACCTGCATCGCTTGTTGTTTTACTTGTAAACCTTATAAAAAGTAAAGGCAAATCATTCTGGTCTTCTTTTTGGCTAGGTGTGGGTTT
>CAYJOX010000144.1:0-4850 GCA_964371915.1 uncultured Oscillospiraceae bacterium | reverse complement strand
AGGTTTATCGCAGGGTTAATTAACTCGGTCATACCGATTCCCGGAATATTTTTCTAATAACGGCAATATAATTTACTAAATTTACCATAAGAGGTTAATAATGTCTAAAGCAAGAGTGCTCGTTCTGTTTGGCGGTGTATCTTCTGAGCATGATATCTCCTGTATCTCCGCAGCATCGATAATAAAAAACCTTGATACCGAGCGTTTTGAGGTTATAAAGATAGGCATAACTAAAAAGGGCCACTGGCTCTATTTTCCGGATGGGGTTGAAAGGCTAACCGACGGTAGCTGGGAATTTTTTCCGGATTGCCTACCGGCCTTTATATCTCCGGATAGTTCGGCGGGAGGAATAGTAATCTGTGACAACGGCCGATATAGAATGCAGAAGGTGGATGTTGTCTTTCCGATACTGCATGGCAAAAACGGGGAGGATGGCACACTGCAGGGGCTGTTGACTATGGCCGGAATACCCTTTGTAGGCTCCGGCACTATAGCAAGTGGCGCCTGTATGGATAAATACATAACAAATGTTTTAACCGAGAATGTAGGCATACCACACTGCGCCTACCGCATGTTAACAAGGGCAGACCTTCCCCTAACACAGGAGTTTATAGACGATACCGTAGCACAGCTCGGCCTGCCGCTATTTATTAAACCTGCCTGCGAGGGGTCATCTGTCGGCGTTAGCCGTGTAACCGAAAAGGAGGCACTCGGTGCCGCCATACTTACCGCTGCGGCACATGATAGCAGAATACTTATCGAGGCGGCGGTAGACGGAATAGAGCTGGAATGTGCGGTACTCGGCAACAGATCGCCGGTGGCCTCGGCAATCGGGGAGATTGTGCCGGGAGATACCTTTTATAGCTACGATGATAAATACAATAACGACGAGCCGGAGCAGTATATACCGGCAAGAATACCGCAGGATAAGGCCGATAGGATAAGGGAGCTTGCGGTAAAGGCCTTTACCACCATAGGCTGTAAGGGACTTGCAAGGGTAGATTTTTTTATGAGAAAATCCGATGGGGAGATACTTCTTAACGAGATTAACACGCTACCCGGCTTTACAAGCATAAGCATGTACCCAAAACTTATGCAGTTTAGCGGCATGAGCTATAGCGATCTTTTAACGCGGCTTATCGAGCTTGCACTGGAGGAAAACAATGGATAAGCGCCCTATCGGGGTTTTTGATAGCGGGCTTGGCGGCCTATCGGCAATGCGCGTTCTACATAACATAATGCCGAGCGAAGATATTATCTATTTTGGGGATACGGCAAGGGTACCCTACGGAAACCGTAGTAAAGAGATAATTAAAACATTTGCGCTTTCCGATATTGCACTTCTTCGCAGATATAATATTAAATATGTGCTAATTGCCTGCGGCACCGTATCCTCGGTCGTGGATATAGAGGAGCTAGGCTGTGAGGTACCGATAGAGGGGGTTATCGGCCCGGCCGTTACGGCGGCGGCAAAAGCCACACGCAACTCAAAGGTAGGGGTTATAGCAACGGCGGCAACCATTAACTCCTCTGCATATCGCAAGGCACTGGATGCTAAGGGTATAGAGGCGATAGAGGCACCCTGCCCACTGTTTGTGCCGCTTGTAGAGGCAGGCTTTGTAGAGCCGGATAACGAGGTTAGCTACCTTGTTGCAAGGCAGTATCTTGACCCGATACTAGAAAAAGGAATAGATACCCTTATACTTGGCTGTACACACTACCCACTGCTTGCACCGATAATATCCCGTGTGGCAAAAGGTATCACGCTGATAGATAGCGGTGCAGAGGCGGCTAAAAATACCGCCGAATATCTTAATACAAACAGTATGATAAATACAGGTGGCGGGGAGGTAACCTACCTTGTATCGGATATGCCACAACAGTTTGCCGAGCTTGCAAGGCTTTTTACCGGCCATGATATTACACCTATAACCGTAAAGGCGGAGGAAAGAATATGAAAGAAGATTATATTATAAAGATTGAGGGCACACAAAAAACCCCCGAGGATGAGAACTGTGTAACCCTTATGACCCGTGGCAGCTACCATAAAAAAAATGATAGCTATTTTATTACATACAAGGAGACCGAGGCCACAGGTTACGATGGCAGTACAACCACCGTTAAGGTAGATAAGCAGGGTGTAGTTACCATGATACGGTTTGGAAAGGCCAATTCACAGCTAAGCATAGAATCGGGTAAGCGGCATATCTGCCATTACGAAACCGGCTTTGGTGCGCTATCGCTTGGAATAAGCGGCAACAATATAATTAACACCCTAGATAACGAGGGTGGGAGGTTGCTTTTCTGCTATGATGTGGATGTAAACTCCAACAACATAAGCAGTAACACGGTAGATATAACCGTTAAGGAGGCAAAAGGCCCGGCAGATATGCAGTAACAGGAGAAAAGGATGTTAAAGGATAGATTTAAGGTGGCGCAACAAGAGTTAAGAGACATGTTGTGCATGGCGGTGAGTTCTGCCATAGAGGCAGGGGAGCTACAGCAGGCCGATATGCCGGATTTTGCGATAGAGCGCCCGGCCGATTCTAAAAACGGGGAGTTTTCCTCCAACCTTGCACTATGTGGCGCTAAGGCTTTTAGGGCGGCGCCTGCAAAGATAGCCTCGGCGATAAAGGAAAGGCTGCAGCTACCCTGTAACGGCATTGCACGCTGTGAGATAGCAGGCCCCGGGTTTTTAAACTTTTACTGTGACGACAGCTTTTTTAACGACATACTAACCGATAGCGTGATGGACCCGAGCTATGGCAATACCGATACCGGCAACGGCAAAAAAATAAATGTAGAGTTTGTATCGGCGAACCCTACCGGCCCTATGCATCTTGGAAATGCAAGGGGTGGCGCACTGGGGGAGAGCCTTGCCGCACTTTTAAAGACGGCAGGCTACGAGGTAACCAAAGAATTTTATATTAACGATGCCGGCAACCAGATAGCAAAGTTTGGTGCATCTCTCTCGGCTAGGTATATGCAGATATTTAACGATTTTCATCCCTTCCCGGAGGATGGCTATCAGGGAGAGGATATAATAGAGCGTGTTACCGAGTTTACAAAAGAAAAGGGAGATATCCTTACAAACTCGGATGAGAAGACCCGTAGCGATGTGCTTGTAACCTATGCACTGCCCAAAAATATAGAGGGGATAAAATCGGCACTTAGGGAATACCGGATAGAGTTTGATAACTTTTTCTCGGAGCAGACTTTATACGATAGCGGTGCGGTAGCGGATACGATACAAAAGATTAAGGATAACGGCCTTGCCTACGAGCAGGATGGCGCTACATTCTTTGCATTTTCTAAATGCGGTGGCGAAAAGGACGAGGTTTTAATTCGCCAAAACGGCCTACCAACCTACCTTGCGGCCGATATTGCCTACCATGTTAATAAACTTAACGATAGAAAGTTTGATACCGCCATTGATATATGGGGGGCCGATCACCACGGCCATATTGCACGGCTAAAGGCGGCAATTACGGCCGCAGGGGCAGATGGCGAAAGGCTGAACGTAATACTCGTTCAGCTTGTGCGGCTTATGTCCGGCAAGGAGATTGTGAGGATGAGCAAGCGTAGCGGCAAGGCTATAACGCTTGCAACCCTGTTACAGGAGGTTCCGGTAGATGCCGCAAGGTTCTTCTTTAATATGAGGGAATCCGGTACGCACCTTGATTTTGACCTAGAGCTTGCCGTACAGACAAACAGCGAAAACCCTGTTTACTATGTTCAGTATGCCCATGCAAGGATAGCAAACATGGTGGCTACACTTGCAAAGGAGGGGGTAACACCGGCAACCGAGGCAGAGCTTGATGCGGGCCTACTTACCACCGATCCGGAGCGTGCACTGCTTATGCAGATAGGCGCCCTGCCCGAGCTTATAGATAACGCCGCCGCAAGTTACGATGTATCGCTACTGCCGAAATATCTACTAACCCTTGCCGCAACCTTCCACAAATTCTATACCGATTGCCGCATAAAGGGCGAGGAGGAAAAACTTGCTAAAAACCGCCTTGCACTAAGCATAGCATCAAAGAATGTTATGGTAAAGCTGTTAGATATCCTATCGGTATCGGCACCGGATAGTATGTAGGTTTAACTTCTGCCAAAGCAACGATAACAGTTAGCTAGGTATATAATTTATAATGCTAGCCCCTTAATCTTTATACCAAGGATTAGGGGGCTTTTTATCGGCTTTGGCTACATAACCTTTTAAAATATCATCTAATAACCCTGATATACTACAGCCTGTACAGCATGCACAACTAAATTCCTCATCATCAGGCATACAGCTTATATTTTCATCACATTCACAACATCTATTACAACAATCTTTCATAACTACCTCATATTACAAATATATGAGGGTTATATCCCCTTAATAATATTGATTATAATCCCCATAATATTAATTGTCAATACGCAAGAGGATATTATGATTATATTTAACAGGTTATGGGATGTTATGGTAAGGAAGAATATATCTACCTATACACTACGTGAGCGGTGTGGCATAGATAGCAAGACAATCCGCCGCCTTAAGGCCAACGAAAATATAGAAACAAAAACACTAAATAAGCTCTGCCAAGCATTAGATTGTAAGCTTGAGGATATAGCAGAGTATATTGAAGATAGCTAAAATATTGTTGTTAAAACCACAAAAAAAAGAGGGTGAAATCACCCTCTCTTTTTTTGGACGTTTTATGGAAATGTATGTTTGGTATGAAGATTCGCTTATTGTAGTAGCTGTAGTACTGATTGAGGCTGTGTATTAGCCTGTGCAAGCATTGCCTGTGCTGCCTGTACAAGAACGGTGTTCTTTGTGTAGGCCATCATCTCTTTTG
>CAYJOX010000143.1:2925-4873 GCA_964371915.1 uncultured Oscillospiraceae bacterium | reverse complement strand
CGGTTTATGATGACGGCAACCCCCACCCACATGCCGAGCAGTGCCGCCGCCTAGGTGGCATACTAAGCGGAGTTTTAGAGGTGCCGGTAGAGTATATAGAGGAGGACAGCTCCTCTAAAGAGGCACAGGATGTAATGAAGAGGAACGGCAAAAAAAGCAAAAAGAGAAACGATGACGAGGATGCCGTTGCCGCAGCCATTATACTAGAGAGATTTTTAGAAAAAAGAAATTCTTAGCAACATAATTTCAAATAAACTCAGTCAGGCTAACACAGGGAGAGGTTGTATAGATGACTAAGGGTCCACTTGCCAAAATTACCGGTGGCTGTATTATTTTCATGCTGTTCACGATTATTTCGGTAGTGCTGTTTGCAGTTGTGAGCATAAGGCGTGACAATAAAAATGTAGAGTATATGATACAGGATGTTCCGGCAATTATCGAGATATATAATGAGATAATTGCGCATCCCAACTTTGATACCGTAAGCTACACTCAGGATGGGCATCTTACCCTGCTGGATTCTGAGGAAAATGAGATTGCACAGCTTTCGGTGACAACCGAGAGCCAGCTAGAGGCTCTTTGCAACCTTGATAGAATATATCGAAACGATTATGGTGTGATATTCTCCTATGGTAGCAATAATTTTTCTACCATTCCAAGGATAGTTTTTTCCGGTAAAAGTATGGAGGATATCAAGAACAAGCGCAGCGAGAATGAGACGGTAACAAAGATAACAAACGGTGTATATATGGTTATATATCGTTTTGATTACGAGAGGTTTATCTCTCTAGATGAGATAATGAAACAGCTTAATGCGTTTGTTGAAATTTTTATAACCGGTGCAGAGGAGATTTTAGGGAATGAACAATGAAAGTATAGCTAGCCAGGTTTTTCGTTTAACCGGCAAGGTACTGGGTATATGTATAAAATGCGGACTTTTTATACTGGTGGTGCTTAGTTTTATTAACGAGTATCTAACCTATGCCGCATTTAACGGGGAGGGAATTCCTGCCTATACACGCCTTAATGATTTTAATAGCTATATGATTGCGCTTGCAGTAATGTTTGTCTCCTGCTTTGCATATTTTAGCTATGGCCTTATCAGGCGACGCGGGCTTTTAAGCCTTGATATATTGATATCGCTTATGATAGTATCCTATATATTTATAAACTTTGAGCCATGGGTATCCAATATCGAATCCACAACCGCAGGATATGATTCACTGTTAATTAATATAAGAGTTGTTTTTTACGCCGTATTTTTAAGCATGACAATCGTCTATCTTATAGTCGTATCCACCTTGGCACTTTACCACTTCTTTTTTAATGTAGAGACTGTAAATGTATTTAACAACGAAAAGGCAGTTGAGGCAAAGATTAACAGCCAAAAGATGCAAAAGCTTATCGAGATACAAAGGCGCATGGCAGAGGTAGAGGATAGCCACCTATCCACCCAAGAATACCAAACAATGGTAAGGCAGATATACAGTGATAAGCTCATACTACACAAAAGCTATTAGCGGCGTGTTTAATTATCTACCCGTGGCCGGTTACGGCCGCCAAAGGACTAAAAGAAAGGGAAACTTTATTGTCGAAACAGGCATTAATAAACCTTACCGATATTGACGTGAGTTTTGGACAGGAGCAGATACTGGATAAATTCTCGCTTGAAATTTTGGATAAGGAGTTTGTTACGCTGCTGGGGCCTTCAGGCTGTGGAAAGACCACAACGCTGAGGGTGATCGGCGGTTTTATTATTCCCCAAAACGGGAAGGTAATGTTTGACGGCGCCGATATAACAACGCTACCACCCTACAAACGCAACGTTAACACGGTGTTTCAACGTTACGCCCTTTTCCCACATCTGGATGTATACGAAAATGTGGCGTTCGGGCTTAGGGTGCAAAAGATGCCGGATAACGAGATAAAGGATAGGGTTTTACCGATG
>CAYJOX010000143.1:0-2912 GCA_964371915.1 uncultured Oscillospiraceae bacterium | reverse complement strand
CCGCTCTACCGATAAGCTATCCGGTGGCCAGCAACAGCGTGTTGCCATAGCTAGGGCACTCGTAAACCACCCCCGCCTGCTACTGCTGGATGAGCCGCTTGGCGCACTTGATCTAAAGCTACGCAAAGAGATGCAGATAGAGCTTAAACGTATACAGCAAAGCCTAGAGATAACATTTATCTATGTTACCCACGATCAGGAGGAGGCATTAACCATGTCGGACAGGGTTGTGGTAATGAAGGACGGGCTTATTCATCAGATAGGAACACCGCAGGATATCTATAACGAGCCGATTAACAGCTTTGTTGCCGATTTTATCGGTGAATCTAACATCATTACCGGATTTATGCCAAACGATTATATTGTGGAGTTTGCCGGTGCCACCTTTGATTGTGTGGACAAGGGTTTTGGGCGTGTTCCGGTACAGGTTGTAGTTAGGCCGGAGGATATAGAGGTTGTACCGGCAATAAAGGGTAAGATTTCCGGCCTTGTTAAAACTGTTGTATTTAAAGGCGTACACTACGAGATAGAGGTAGAGCAGGCAGGGTATAACTGGATTATTCACTCCACCCAAAGCCAGATACCGGGTGATATGGTAGGGCTTAACATAGGCCCGGAGGAGATACATATCATGCAGTACGAGGAGAGAAATATATAATACGAAAGGGAAACTGTATTGTTGAAATCTCGGGTAGCAATACCCTATGTAGTTTGGATGATGATATTTATTTTGGCACCCATCTTGCTTGTTGTCTATTTTGCATTCACCGATAAAACCGGTATGTTTACACTTGCAAACGTTGCCGAGCTTACACTGTATACAGCCGTGTTTTTTCGTAGCATTATACTTGCGGCAATAGCAACCCTAATATCGCTTGTGATAGCCTACCCCATGAGCTTTATTATAAGCCGCTTCCCACGGGATCGCCAGCGCTTTATGCTCATGATGATAATGCTTCCGATGTGGATTAACTTCCTACTTCGTACATATGCATGGATGGCACTACTAGAGCGTAACGGCATTATCAACTCGCTACTTGGTGTGCTGGGTATCCCCCCGCTTGAGATGATAGGCACCGATGGTGCAATTGTACTGGGTATGGTTTATAACTATCTCCCCTTTATGATTCTGCCTATGTACTCCACCATGGTTAAGATAGATAATAGTGTGATTCAGGCGGCACAGGATCTAGGCTGTGGCCCGTTTGATGTGTTTAGGCGTGTGCTTTTACCGCTATCTATCCCCGGTGTTACTACCGGCATAACCCTTGTGTTTGTGCCGGCAATAAGTACATTTATTATATCCCGTATGCTGGGCGGCGGTTCCACCATGCTGATAGGTGATGTTATCGAGCTACAGTTCCTCGGCAACTCCTACAACTACGGCCTTGGCTCGGCAATGGCACTTGTGCTTATGCTTATTGTGCTTGCCTGTATGTCGCTAACAAACAAGCTGGGTGACGAGGAGAGTATGGAGGGGATGATATGAAAAAAGCCGCCAACACCTACATGGTGCTTGCCATGTCGTTTTTGTATCTTCCGATACTGATAATGATGATCTACTCCTTTAACGAGAGCAAAAGCTATGCCGTATTTTCCGGTTTTACCTTAAACTGGTATATAGAGCTGTTCCAGAACGAGGAGCTGTTAAGCTCGTTATTTCTCTCGCTCTGGCTTGCGGCGGTATCCGCCGTTATTGCTACAATTCTAGGTACCCTTGCATCGGTAGGAATATCCTCGATGAAAAGGGGGCCGCGGGCGGCAATCCTTAATATATCCTACCTTCCTGTTATTAACCCGGAGATTGTAACCGGTATATCATTAATGCTGCTTTTCGTGGTTTTTAAGAATGCCATACCCTACCAAATTTTCGGCATACCCACACTGCTTGTAGCGCATATCACCTTCTGCCTGCCCTATGTGATACTATCGGTAATGCCAAAACTTAGGCAGATGGACCACAGCTTGGTAGAGGCGGCGCTCGACCTTGGTTGTAGCCCGACAAAAGCCTTTTACAAGGTTGTACTTCCCGAGATAAGCCCCGGCATAGTATCCGGCTTTTTAATTGCACTGACATTTTCTATAGATGATTTTATAATAAGTTATTTTACCAGCGGCACAACTCAAACACTGCCGATAGCCATCTACTCCATGACAAGAAAAAGGGTAAGTCCGGAGATTAATGCGCTATCCACCGTTATCTTTGTTGTGGTTATGGTAATACTGCTTATTATGAACTACCGTTCTATACGCAGTGAAAAACAAGAAAACAAACGTATTTAGGAGGTTAAACTACATTGAAAAAAATCATTTCTTTATTCACGGTGATGCTATTGCTTACAGGCCTGCTCACATCAGTACCGGTTTTCGCCGAGGAGGAGTACGACTGGACAAGGTTTGCCGACCAGGGAATAACACTTAATGTGTACAACTGGGGGGAGTATATAAGCGATGGCTCGGACGGCAGTTTGGATGTTAACGCAGAGTTTGAGGCCCTTACCGGCATCGAGGTTAACTATACAAACTTCGCTACAAACGAGGAAATGTATACAAAGATAAAGGGCGGCGGTGCCGATTATGACGTTATCATTCCATCGGATTATACCATTGCAAGGATGATACACGAGGATATGCTAGAGCCGCTTAACATGGATAACATTCCAAATTTTTCTGATATCGACCCCTTGGCACTCGGCCATGATTTCGACCCGGATAACAGCTATTCTGTCCCCTACATGATGGGTGCTGTATGTATGATATACAACACCACTATGGTAGAGGGCACGCCGGACAGCTGGGGGCTTATGTTCGACGAGCAGTATGCAGGCGAGATATTGATGTTTAATAACTCGAGAGATGCCTTTGCTATTGCACAGGCATACAGCGGCCTTACACTAAACCCTACCACCGTA
>CAYJOX010000142.1:0-4964 GCA_964371915.1 uncultured Oscillospiraceae bacterium | reverse complement strand
ATAAGTCTCTATGGCTTGAGGATGCAGCAGCCTGCCGTGAGTTCTATGACAAGATCGGTTCAAGACTTCCTCAGGAGCTTAGTGATGAGCTATCTAAGCAGGAAGCACGCTTAAAATAATTTTTAGCAACACTAAGATGTGGCGAGGCCGAAAGGCCTTTGCCACATTTTTTTACCATTGAGGTGATATATGTATGCCTACAGAGAGATAACTACAATTTCACTAAAGGAGCTATCGAGTGTATTTAATAGCGCCTTTAGTGACTATCCTATTAATATAGCTCTATCCGAAGATGAGCTGATTCACAATATAAAGCTTATAAATATAAAGCTAAATCTTTCCTTTGGAGCCTTTTATAAAGACCGCTTGATAGGCTTTATACTAAACTCCTATGGGGAATACAATGGAGATAAATCGGTATTTGATTTTGCAACGGCTATACTACCGGAGCATCGCAAAAACGGTGCCTTCAGTGGGCTTTTGAGCTATGCGGAGGACACACTTGTAAAGAGTGGTATAACACACTACTATCTAGAGGTTTTACAACAAAATGAAAGTGCTATCGCTATATACAAGAAAAAAGGTTTTAGTATTACGAGAGGTTTTTCGGTACTAAAATACGATGCCTCCAAGACAGAAGAGATCGTAGATAATAATGTGTATGAGATGGAATATATCGATTTTGATCTGAAAAAATCAAATTTAATATTACCCGTCCCTTTTTCATTCGAAAATTGCGCTTCGATTATCAATGCTAACAGTGATAACTATCGGGTCTTAGTTTACGGTAAGTCTACGGTTGAAGCGTATATAGTCTATGCCTTAGGCAGTATTGCCCAGCTTGCGTACAACAATATAGCTACATTAGAAAAGGTGATCCGAGTATTATTATCCCGTAGCGGTAATGTATCTGCTAAAAATATTGACACCGAGTACCCCGAGTTAATAAGCATGCTTAAAGGTTTGGGTTTTTACGAACTTACAAGGCAGTATGAGATGGTTAAGCAGCTAGGGCTCGAGCCGGCCTACCAGCAGCCCGTGGGGTGATGGAAAGATATCTTTAAAGCTCTTTGTAGCGCCAGAAAAAGTGTTACCCCAAATATAAGCATATTGGGGGTAACACTTTTTAATTCGTATATGTAAAGTATCGAAATTCTGCTTGCAGTGGAGTCTATCCGGCTTAACTAAAGTATTAAATGTACTAAACAGTAATACTATCTGCATTAATTCGATAGTAGCTGTTGTTCCCCTCGTCATATTTATCAAATGTACCGGTCATCTCTATCATCGCCCCTTGCTCGGGCAACTCTGTGCCCTCCTCTATCGGGGCAAATTCTAACCCCTGTGGGCAGCAACCGGTTGCATCATTAATTATAACAAAGTTATAGGTTGTATTTGTAAGCTCGTAGTACTCGGAATAGAATGTGCCTTCAAGCTTTATGCTCTTGCCGTCGTATTCCGTCGGATTAAGCATCATATCATATACCTGGGAGTAAACCATAGTGCTACTCATTACTGTAAGATCTATATCTATACCTTCGGCAGGTTGCTCAGGCTCCTCCTGCCCACTACAAGAGGCAAATGTTAACGCCAAGATTGTAGCTAGCATTATTAACATAATATTCTTAAACATATTATTTCCTTAAAATATAATAAAATTAATTTGGCATCTTTAGGTAGTTGATATTTACTTTTAGATGCTTTTCATAACGGCATTTTCAAATATTAAATAATACGTCCCCAAATAATTTTTGCATATAGTTGTATTGGAGAATGTCTTTTGTGTGGTAAATCGCCCTATATTCTATCAAAAAACGGTTCCCAGCGCTCTCTTTTATAAAAGACAAACTCCGGTGTTTTAATAAATTCTAAAAACTCTTTACGCCCTAGCCAACGGTAGGCTATTGTCTCCCCCTCTTGTAGGGTTACCGAGTTTTTATCACAATCGGTAACGGCTAAATATCCAAAATAAATAGTATTGTTCCTATCACTAGGTACGGTATAAAAGTGTGTTAGCTCTTCCGTTTTAATTCCTGTTTCTTCTAAAAGCTCACGCACAGCACCCTCGTATGGTGTCTCCCCTTTTAGTATGCTTCCTCCTGCGCTTGCTTCATACTGGCCGGGAAACGGATTTTTATTTTTGTCGCGTTGCATTACAAGATAACTTCCATCATCATGTCTCACCATAATCTCGCTCACTATATGGTAGATGCCATCCGGAATTGCTATTCCTCTGATTAGGTCAATCCCCGCTTTGGTGGCATCCCTATTATATCCGTCCCAAATTTCCATATATACTCCTATTCAAACTCCTTTTGAACCTCGGAAAGTAGGTTGTAGCGTGCATCCCACAGCTTTTTAGATAGATCTACATAGTATTTATGTGGGTTTTCCATACGTGTAACCTCATCCCAAAGGCAGGCAACACTTTCAAGGCAATGATTTCGTATCTGTTCGATATCCGGCATTTCATAGCAGAGCTCTCCCCTATCAAAGATAAGCTTTTGCAGCTTTTCTAGCCTGTAATTTTTAAAGGTAGTGCGTTTCCATGTGTCTACCGGATCAAACAGGGTTAGCGGTTTCGTATCATCCGGCATCTCATCATAAAGGCAGATTAAATCCGCCTCGGCAAAGCCGGTATCCTTATCGTAGACCCTATAAACGGTTTTTAGGTGTGGAACTGTCATCTTCTCTACCGATTCAGATAGCTTAATTCTCGGCACAAACTCTCCGTCCTTCTCTATAGCAACCAGCTTGTACACGCCACCAAAAACAGGGTCGCTCTTAGCGGTTATAAGCTTCTCGCCTATTCCATAGCCATCTACTGCGGCATTTTGTATGTGAAGGTCTCTTATAATATACTCGTTTATCGAGTTGCTTGCTATTATCTTAACATCTGTGTATCCGGCTTTATCTAACATTTTACGCGCCTTTTTAGAGAGATAGGCAATATCACCACTATCTATACGCACACCGGATGGACGATGCCCCATAGGTGCAAGCACCTCATCAAAAACCTTTATTGCATTGGGAATACCACTGTTAAGGGTCGAGTAGGTATCTACAAGTAGGGTGCAATTTTTCGGGTATTTTTTTGCGTAGGTTGCAAACGCCTCATACTCGCTATCAAAGAGTTGTACCCAGCTATGTGCCATTGTGCCGGATACCGGTATATTAAACATATAGCCTGCCATTACATTGCTGGTGGCGGCACAACCGGCTATGTAGGCGGCACGTGAGCCATAGTTTGCGGCATCATACCCCTGTGCACGGCGTGCACCAAACTCCATAACTCCCCTGCCGTTTGCAGCACGCACAATCCTATTAGCCTTTGTTGCAATAAGGCTTTGGTGATTTATCGTGCATAGCAAAAACGTTTCGATAAGCTGTGCCTCTATTACAGGGCCGATAACAGTTATAACCGGCTCGTTTTTAAAGATTGGCGTTCCCTCCGGCACCGAGTATACTGTACAGCTAAACTTAAAATCAGAAAGATACTGTAAAAATTTTTCTGAAAAAAGTGATAGCCCTCTTAGGTATTCTATGTCCTCATCATTGAACTTAAGGTTTTGTAGATACTCTATAAGCTGCTCCAGCCCTGCAAATATAGCAAAACCACCTTGATCCGGCACACGCCTAAAAAACATATCAAAAACCACAACATCAACACCGTGACCACAATCAAGATAGCCGTTAGACATTGTTAACTCATAAAGATCCATCAGCATCGAAACATTACGATTATTAATCACCTCATCCTCCTATTTATATTTCTTCTCGCTTCTCGCTTCTTCCTAAGTTTATAGCGGCGTATCGAAAAATACAGCAACAAGAAATAGATTATAACCCCTATAGCAATAATACTAATAATTACCTTAAAAACTGTACTATCAAAAAAACCCATCATCTGCGCTGTAAAATAGAGCATATCACTGCGCTCGAATGATTGTGCCGCAAGTAGCTCGGTCTCCCCTATTACTGTGTCTCCTCGTTTAACCGTTAAGGTTCCTATTACCTGATCCTCCTCAACCGGTGCCTCAACAAACTCCGGAAGATCGTAGATTCGTGTAAGGGACCTTTCATCCTCATCGTTGTGCAATAGCGAATAGACCGATTCGGATGGGTATAAAAGCAACGAATCATTATCCTCACTATATTTCAGCGGAACCTGCTCTACGGCCGTCCCTGCCTCGATAACCGGCCTTACTGTAAAGTTGTTATACGCCCAGTTGTAGAGATCTGCTGTGATATCAAACGCGGGCTTAGAGGAAAGAGGTTCACCGGCCGCATTCTCACCATCACTGTTTGCACCCATAACAACGAGAAGATAGTTTTCCCCATTTTGGCTAGAGGTAGATATATAGTTGTGCCCTGCCTCCGGTAGTGTGCCGGTCTTTACGCCGAAGACGTAATCTTTATAATATGCACTGTTTGTATCCTGCATCTCACAGGTGGTAACCAAGATATCGGCACCTGCACGCACTATATCCTCTGGAATGTAGTAGCGGGAGGAGGTAGCGGCCTCTACAAATGCTGGATACTCCAGCGCCGCCATAGTTATTGCCGCCATATCTCTTGCGGTTGTATACTGCTCATCATTGCCCAGCCCATGCGGGTTTGTAAAGTTTGTATTAGTGCAACCAAGCAGAGCTGCACGGTTGTTCATCTCTGCTATAAAGCTAGGAATGTCGCCACCTGAAAGAAAATCCGCCACTATAGAAGCTGCCTCGTTAGCACTCTGTAGCATCATTCCATACAAAGCTAGCTCTGCCGTGATGGTTTCCCCCTGCCTTATATCGGCAGTGGATACATTTAGCCCCGCAAATTCTTCATAAATGTAGCTCGGTGCTGTTATGGTTGTTGTCTGCTGGTCGGGCACCTTTTCTACAAGTAGCATAGAGGTCATAATCTTAGTAAGAGAGGCGGGTGGGGGTGGGGTATCGGCGTTTTTTTCGTAGACAACC
>CAYJOX010000141.1:712-4993 GCA_964371915.1 uncultured Oscillospiraceae bacterium | reverse complement strand
TTTCGCTCTTCACTATAAATGTATTGTATGTTAGAAACTCCTGCTTCTGTTAGCCGTTGAGTAATTTTTTTAGTTTCATAGCCACCTACATCCAGGAAGCGCTTTTCGGTGTTAGCATATTTGCATTTTGGGCATACAAGGATTGAATACCATAAGGGATCAAATTCCTGATACTTCACCCGTAAATCTATGTTGGTTTTTACGGTTCGTAATAGTGAGAGTAACACCTTTTTATCGCTAAAGTGATTATTGCATACCGGGCATACATAATCCGATGCATGAAGATACTTTGCATTATTAATTATATTTATGCTGGCGTTATATAATTTATGCCCATCCGGCATATTAAACGCCGTTTTCGCATAATCAAGCCTTTGTTGAGGAGGTTGCCGCTGTACAGTTTCATTGGTTTGTGATGCCAAAGGTGCTACCCGAGTGTCGGCCTGATTATCAGTTAAGGTAGCCTCCGATTTATCTTTTTCAACTATCTGAGATACACCCAGTATCGCTTTAACCGATGTAATAGCCTGATTCGGGCATAGCTTAAAGTAATCATGCAGTGTAGCTTCATCAACCTTTATGTAACTTGTTTCCTTAATGGCTATTGCAGAGTTACTGTAGCTTGCATTGCACAACACCTCTTTAAGCCCAATTGTTGCAGGTGCATTTACAACCTCATTTGTATCAGCAAGCAGCACGCTACCCGAAACTATGGCATAAATAGCTGTAGCTTGTTCACCCTTATTAAACAAAATGCTTTTCCCGGCTATTTTTACTACTTTATGTTTAACTGCCAGGGCTAAAAATTCATTATTTTTCATAAAGTTTTCTCCTTAATGGTTTTTTTAATTTTTTACTATTGTATTTATAATAAAAATTTGGTATGCTATAGACATAAGGATTAAGTCGGAGCACACAATTATGTCTGTAATGGAATCAAAACAAAGTATATTACTTGAAAGTGGTACAAACGAGATCGAATTGATGGAGTTTACTATCGGCAAAAATGTGTTTGGCATCAACGTCGCTAAGGTAACAGAAATTATGATGGCTGCACCGGTGAAAGTCATGCCACACTCTCACCCTGCTATCGAGGGTGTTTACAACCCCCGTGAAATTGTACTTACGGTACTAAATTTACCCATGTACCTTGGCCTTGCAGATCAAGGAGCGACTAACGATCGCGATCTATTCATTGTCACAAACTTCAATAAGCTTCATATCGCTTTTAGGGTTAATGAGGTTGTAGGGATAGACAGGGTTTCATGGAGTGCAATCCAAAAACCGGATAAAACAATCTATGGTCAGCATGATGGTGTTGCTACCGGGCTTGTTGAATTTGAGGGAAGGCTAATTACTATATTAGACTTTGAAAAGATTGTTGCCGATATAGCTCCAAACACATCAATTCAGGTATCAGATATTGATAGCCTTGGAGAAAGAGAATTAAATGATCTACCCTTAATCGTGGCAGAGGACTCCATTCTTCTATCAAAAATGATTTCAGATTCACTTAACAAGGCAGGCTTTAGAAACATCACTAAATTTGATAATGGTAAATCTTGCTGGGACTATCTAGAAAGTATTTCGGGAGAAGAAAACATCCATGATCTTGTAGCTTGTGTTATCACCGATATCGAGATGCCGGCTATGGATGGGCATCGCCTAACAAAAAGTATAAAGACACATCCTACATTAAATAAACTGCCGGTTATAATCTTCTCGTCATTAATAACCGATGAAATGTATAAAAAAGGACTTGAGATTGGAGCCGATGAGCAACTGTCTAAACCAGAAATTTCCGGCTTAGTTAATGCTATAGATAGGGTTACTAATAAGAAATAATATAAATCCGAGGAACTGCTTTGTTATCGTAACAGTGGTGACTCGGATTTTTTATGCGAAAGATAATATATAAATTAATAATATTTTTTATGGGGTGTAACAATATATTTGTTAACCTTCTGCCGACGAATCTGACTATAATTTACAGGTGTTGGCCTTACTACTTTCGTCGCAGAAACGTACTGCTGTATCGGTGCCTCAGAGCGGCGGTGATAATAGACCTGGTTTTGTTGCCTCCTGGCCTGTTTGCTAGCACTCTCAGGATCTTTGACTATAACAGTCACTCCTCCGGTTGTGTCATCTATATAGCTCGTATCCGGTTGCTGCCAACCAGCCGGAGTAGTTGGGCGCTCCATCGGTTGCCAATAGGTCTGAGGGTCCGCTACAGGCTGTGGTATTTTGGCTGAAATCCAACCACCTTCTGTCTGTTCAGGCTCTGTAGTTTGACCTACAGTATGATTATAGTATCTTGTGTTGCTGTCATTATCGTCCTGTTTCATCCCCTTGCTATTAAGGGCAAATTCGACAGTTTCAGTTACAGACCTTAGCTGTTTTTCCAAGGATACAATTGTATCTTTAATCGACGACAATTCCGGCATATTTAATCTTGTTTCGGGCTTTGGTGATTGCTTGACCGCTTCGGTCATTATCTTAGATGCTGCTCTTTGAGCTGTAACAATAATATCATCTGCACATTTAGAGGATTCTTTTGCATCGGATAATCTATCCTCTAGTGTCTCTATCTGCTTTTTGAGTGCGGCTATCTCAGAAAGGGACATATTGTGTTCTTGTTGCTGTGAGAACAGTTTAGATTTAAGCTGTTCGATAATCTCGATTTTTTCTGCTAGCTCCTTTTGTAGGTTTTCCAGTTCACGTGAATTCTGTATATGATCACCTCGTTTTTCTTCGAGTTGATCAACAAGAAGCCTTGTTTTATCGAGTAACGCCTCGTTTTCCTCCTGCAGCTCTGTAAGCTTTGCATCCATATCTGTTAAGGTAGTATTTAGCTGTTTATTCCGTGCCGCATTGTTGTTCATCATCTGATCTATAAATGCGAGAACTTCATCACGAGCAAAACCAAAAAGGGTTGTTCTAAAACCCTTCTCTGTATTAAGTAGATCCATGTTATTATCTGTCTGTGCAAAAACTTCCACTTAAACTCCTGACCCTCTCTATAAAGTATAGTATATCATATCAGCAAATAAAAAACAATACAAAAATCATCCTAAAATCAACAATTTTATAGCTTCAATCGCTACCTTTATGGCTGTTTCGGTGTTTTTAGCCTCAGGATCAATTAAGCCTGCGTTAATGCGCTCCTGGTTCCAGATACAGCAGAACACCGAGGATGCACGGAGACCTAAACTACTTGCCACGGTATAAAGGGTTGACGATTCCATCTCTGAGGCTAGGCATCCAGCTGCAATCCATGCCTGCCATTTTGCCTTTAGTTCGGCAGAAACCGGCATTCTATCCGGAGAATGTTGTCCGTAAAAACTGTCCTTACTCTGAACTACCCCTACATGATAAGGTAGTTGCATATTTTTCGCTGCATCTCTTAATGCACAGGTAAGATCAAAGTTAGATACAGCAGGGTATTCTATAGGCAGGTATTCGAGTGATGTTCCATCCATTCTTATTGATGCATTACCGATTATTATATCTCCCGGCATAACCGATCGCTGCATCCCGCCACAGGTGCCTACCCTAATAAAATTTTCAACACCTAGCATCGCAAGCTCCTCCACAGCAATCGCAGCAGAGGGCCCTCCTATACCGGTAGAGGTTACAATAATATTCTGCCCACAAAGGCTACCAATATAGCTGTTATACTCTCTTTTTTGTGCAAGTTTTCTAGGATTATCAAGAAACGCAGCTATCTTCTCTACTCTATCAGGGTCTCCGGGTACTATTGCATATTTCGCACCGGAAATATCGGCTTTATCAAGGTTGATGTGGTACATTTTATCGGTATTCATGATGCTGTCTCCTAAAAAAGCGACAGACATAGCCCGTCGCTTAATATATTGTATTTTCTCTAACGTTTATTTAGTAGGTTAATGATCTCCTCAAAATAATCGTTATTTTCTTTTTCTTCGTTTCTCTTACGAAGTTCCGATTCAACCTGATCCTGAACAGCGCTCTCGACAGGCTCGGCAGCCTCCACAGCTTGTGGTTGCTCTTCGGCCATTGTATTTGTTGTAGTTGTAAACTCAAGTGGAATATCAATCTTTGGTGCTGCGGCTACCGTCTGTTGCTGTAAGGCCTCAAACGCACCGGAGTTTTCAAATCCCGTTGCAACAACTGTTATACGCATCTCATCGGTAGCAGATTCATCAAAAGAGGCACCCCAAATAATATTTGCATCGGGATGAGTATTGTTTGTTATCTGCGATGCTGCAAGCTCGACATCCTCAAGGCCAATATCCGGTGAGG
>CAYJOX010000141.1:0-702 GCA_964371915.1 uncultured Oscillospiraceae bacterium | reverse complement strand
AACCCCTCTTGCGCCGGAAATCGAAGTTTCGAGCAATGGGCTGGAGATCGCAAGATGTGCTGCTTCCTCTGCCTTATTCTTACCACTGGATCTACCTACACCCATATGGGCATAACCGGCATCCTTCATAATGGAGCGAACATCAGCAAAATCAAGGTTAATGAATGCAGGTAGATTGATAAGCTCTGCTATACTCTCTACACCTTGGCGCAATACATTATCTGCTGATTCAAAAGCATTAAGAAGTGTAATCTTTTCATCAGATATTAATTTCAATCTCTCGTTAGGAATAACTATTAGAGAGTCTACCCTCTCTAGTAGCCCTTTAATACCCTGCTCGGCTATAAGCATCTTCCTTTTACCCTCAAAGGCAAAAGGCTTAGTTACTATACCGACAGTAAGTACACCCTGTTCTTTGGCAACCTCTGCAACTACAGGAGCGGCACCGGTTCCAGTTCCACCGCCCATTCCGGCAGTGATAAAAGCCATCTGGGTGCCTTTAAGCGCAGCCGCTATTTCGTCACGGCTTTCTTCGGCACTACGTTGACCAATCTCAGGGTCAGCACCGGCTCCCCTACCTTTTGTAAGTTTGGAGCCAATTTGAACCTTGTGTGTTGCCTTAGAATTATAAAGAGCCTGTTGATCGGTGTTCATCGCAACAAACTCAACGCCACGAAGGCCGGATAAAATCATTCGGTTAAC
>CAYJOX010000140.1:0-5054 GCA_964371915.1 uncultured Oscillospiraceae bacterium | reverse complement strand
TCGACGGATTTTCCACTACTTTTTGTGGCTCAAACCACATATTTGCAAAAAAATTGGTTAAAATCGATAGAGTTTATTAAAAAACTATATACAAACGCTTTAATTTTTGATACAATATGTAATGCGACTTGTGAAAGGCAGTCCGAGGTAGAGAAACTTGCCGCACTCTGCGACCTGTTTATAGTCATAGGTGGTAGGAATTCATCCAACACCAAAAAACTTTATAAGGTTGCATCTTCCCTAACCCGCACCGTGTGGGTAGAGACGGCCGATGAGCTAAAGGGTATTAACCTTAATGGCATATCGGAGGTTGGCATCTCTGCCGGGGCATCTACACCGTCGCATATTATTGAGGAGGTTATCAAACTAATGAACGAACAATTGGAAAAGCAAGCACCCGTAATCGAGGACGGAATGACATTCGAGGAGATGCTAAACGCATCATTTATCCCGATCTTCCGTGGCAAAGTACTGAAAGGAGTGGTCACAGGCATAGCGCCGACCGAGATTACCGTTGACATCGGTACGAAGCATACTGGGTTTGTTCCGCTTGACGAATTGACCGACGATATGTCCCTAAAGCCGCACGACATCGTCAAGAAGGGCGATGAAATTGAGCTTATGGTTATCCAGGTGAACGATCTTGAGGGCATTGCTCTACTATCTAAGAAGCGCCTTGAGGCCCGTGAGGGTAACAGCCTAATTCTGCAGGCAGCAGAGGATGGCTCTACCGTTGATGCATATATCAGCGAGGTTGTAAAGGGCGGCCTTGTAGGTATAGTTAAGGGTACAAAGGTATTCATTCCCGCATCACAATCTACACTTCGCCGTGGCGAGGACTTTACAGCCCTACTAAAGACAAACGTATCTCTAAAAATTCTTGAGGCGAACGGCAACCGTGTTATCGGTTCTGTACGTGCAGTACTTGCCGAGATCGCTAACAAGGCTCGTGATGAGTTCTGGAGCAAGGCAAAGGTTGGTGATGTATACACCGGTACCGTTAAGAGCCTTGCAAGCTACGGTGCATTCGTAGACATCGGCGGTGTGGACGGCCTTGTTCATATTTCCGAGCTATCATGGAGCCGTATCAAACATCCAAGTGATATCCTAAAGGTTGACGAGAAGATCGAAGTTTATGTAAAAGAGCTTGATCCGTTATCCAAGAAGATTAGCCTTGGTTACCGTAAGGAAGAGGACAATCCGTGGACACGCCTTGCAGGCAGCTTTAACCTTGGCGACAAGTTTACAGGCCCCGTTGTATCCCTTACAAAGTTTGGTGCATTCGTACAGGTTCTACCGGGTATCGATGGCCTTGTGCATATATCCGAAATCTCCCATGAGCGTGTTGACCGTGTGGCCGATGCACTACAGATTGGCGAGATGGTAGATGTTATCATCACCGAGCTTGATTCTGTTAAGAAGCGCATAAGCCTATCTATTAAGGCTCTTATCCCGCTTGCAGATGCAGAGGAGAAGGCAGCACCGGCAGAGGAAACAGCTCCCGAGGCAGTGGCAGAGGAAGCAGCTCCTGAGGCAGCAGCCGAATAATTAACTTAAAACTAAAAACCTATAGCATACTGCTATAGGTTTTTTTGTTGTGATGTTTTAAAAAGGTTGCAATAGACGGCAGTTTATATTATACTTTAAAGGATAGTATTTTATCGTAGGGGTGAGGTTTATGTCTAAAAATAGAAACGTAGTGCTTTTTGCAGGATCGGTAATGCAGCTATTCCTTGGGATTATCTATATATTTAGTATCTTTGTTCTGCCTGTATCGGAACACTTCTCGATGGATGCCGCAGATGTAAAACTAACATCATCCTTTATGCTATGCTTTTTTGTTGTAGGCATACTTTTCGGCGGCCGGGTACAGCTAAAGATAACTACCCAAAAGACGGTGCTTGTTGGTGGTTTACTGCTATCGGTTGCTATGTTCTTATCGGCATTGCTTCCGCAAACTATGGGTATCCTTATCTACTTTACCTATGGCGTTGTTGGCGGGTTCGGTGTAGGCATGGGCTATAACGCCATTATATCTACCGCACAGCGCAACTTCCCCGATAAGCGTGGCCTTGCAACCGGTATATCGGTTTGTACCTTTGGTTTTTCCACCGTTATATTTGCACCGCTTGCCGAAAACCTTGTGCGTGCGATAGGCCTTACCACAACCTTTTTAATTCTAGGCGTTATATTCGCCGTTGCTACGGTAGCCTGCTTTAGCTTTATAACCATGCCAAGCGAGACAGGCGCAGCAACTGCGGCCGCGGCTACCGGCAAGGATTACACCCAATCCGAGATGTTAAAAACGCCATTTTTCTATCTTATAGCAGTTTCTATGATGTTTGGTATCTCGGTGTATTTTATACTTAACCCCTCCTTTAAATCGCTGGGTATAGAGCGTGGGCTTACCGATGGTATGGCTACCATAATGATAATGTTAACCGGAATAAGCAACGCAATTGGCCGCCTTGTTTTCCCGATAATATCGGATAGGACAAACCGCACCATCGCCTGCCTATTGACAGTAGCCGGTGCGGCCGTGGGGGCTTTCGTGCTAATATTTGCACAAGGATATCTGCTAATGGCGGTTGTTGTGTTTATCGCCTTCTGCTATGGCGGTACCTCCGGCACCTACCCGCTTATAACCGGCAAGCTGTTCGGCCTTAAAAATATCGGCTCTAACTACGGCTGTGTAATGGTAGGGTTCTGCCTATCGGCATTGCTGTTCCCAATCCTTCTAAGCCCTATACAAAACCAGGTATTACTATTTTCTATACTAGGCGTTGTGGCAGCTATCGGCGTGGTACTACTGCTGCCGGTGCTTAAAAAAGAAGGCGGTGGGAAGTAGTTTTTTGGCTAGCCCCTTTAAAAGTAATGCGGCAAATACAAGCGCAACGATAACCATATATAGAGGCATCTCATGCTCGTGGGATTCCTCTATTATTTTTTCTATTCCGGTATAGCCGAAAAGCTCTATAATAAAATCTAGGATTAGCCCGAAGATTATTGCGCAGACACAGGCAGAGGCTATATATACCGCCATTACCTTGCGGCCGAGCGTTTTTGCCAGTATTGCAAGGGAGGCGATGTTGGTAATAGGGCCGGCAAAAAGAAATACGAAGGCCGCACCGGGTGAAACCCCCTTGATTATCAAGGACAGTGCGATAGGGATAGATGCGGTGGAGCAGATGTACATCGGTATGCCGATAACCAGCATTAATAACATGGTTAAGATAGGATTGTTGAATGTGGCCAACCACTCCTGTGGAACGGCCGTTGTTATAAGTGCGGCTATCAGTAAACCTACAATAAAGTTAACCGCAATATCATCCAAAAATTCCCCAAAGGCAAAGCGGAATATCCCCTTTATCTTTCCGGTAAAACCTGTTTTAGTGGCTTTAGTATCACCGCCCGAGCAACAGGATGTTGGCGCAGCATCGCAGCAGCCGCATCCGCCTACCTCGGGTTCAGGCTCGACAGAACAGCCGCATCCGCTTACCTCGGGTTCGGGCTCGGCAGAACAACCGCATCCGCTTACCTCGGGTTCAGGCTCGGCAGAACAGCCGCATCCGCTTACCTCGGGTTCGGGCTCGGCAGAACAGCCGCATCCGCTCACCTCGGGTTCGGGCTCGGCGGAACAACCGCATCCGCCGGCAGGCTGTTCGTAGCTGCTTTTTGTATTCTTGCAAAATATATTTGTAGCGATTCCGCCTATAATACCGGAAAAAAAGGCGGCAACAGCCCTGTATACGGCAAAAAGTGGCCCCATCAACCCATATGTTGCAATAAGGCTATCTACCCCCGTTTGAGGGGTGGAGGTTAAAAAGCTTATAACCGCCCCTTTAGATGCCCCACTTTTGCCTAGGTAAAGTGCGGTAGGTACAACGCCACAGGAGCACAGCGGCAATGGGACACCCACGACAGATGCCTTAACGACAGACGCTGTATTATCCTTGCCTACATGCCGTAACACCGATTCCTTTTTTACAAACACATTAAGTGCGCCGGTAAACAGAAGCCCTATAACGATATAAAACGACATATCGACATATAAATCCCATAGGTTCTCAAGATAGGTTAGTAAGATATTCATTTAATACCCCTTTAATGCTTTATATGTTTAAGCCCGATAGTAAGGATTTCCTGTATATGCTCATCATCTAGGCTGTAGTATACGTTGTTTTTATCCTTACGGCTTTTTATAAGCCTATTCTGTTTTAGGTATTTAAGCTGGTTAGATACCCGTGGCTGTGATACCTGTAAAAGCAGTGCCAGATCACATACACATATTTCGTTATGAAGCATGGCAAGCAGTATCTCGATGCGTATCGGCTCACTAAATGCCTTATAAAGCTCGGCAAGCCTCTCGATACTCTGTTGGTCGGCAAGTAGGCTCTTTGCCTCCTCTGATGTGCTACAACAAAAATTTTCCATAGTTACCTCGATAGTTATTATATCACTGTATCATGATATTATGATATAGTGATATAATAACATGTCCTTACGCTTTTGTCAAGATAAATTAATTACACACCTTATATGGTTGCTGCATAGTATGAATATATATACTATCAAGCTATAATAGAGGTGATATATGAACAAGGCAAGGTTCCCCATGGAGTACCTTAGGGTAACCCAAGGTTACGGATTTAATCTCGATGGAACAGTTAAGAATACCTACAGCCACACCGGATCATGGGCGCTGGATCTCGGAGGGATTAATACCGGGCGAGACCCGCTATACTGCCCGTTTGAGGCAAAGGTAGTACGAACAAGGGAGAATGCCAACGGTGAGATGTATATAGAGAGTACACAACCGGTGTTATGGGCAGATGGAACACAGGATTATGCAAAAATACTGCTTTTGCACGGCGAAACCTTCTATTATAACGAGGGGGATATAATACCTTTTGGAGCCTTTTTCTACGAGGAGGGGGGCATGAGCGGCGGGGTGCCGGGTACCTTTGGCAACCACCTACATATCGAGTGTGGACGAGGGCGCTGGAACAATGCCGTACAGTTTAGAAACGCATATGGTGTGTGGATAATAGAGG
>CAYJOX010000139.1:0-5116 GCA_964371915.1 uncultured Oscillospiraceae bacterium | reverse complement strand
GAATTATTTTACGCTATTGCGTGTTACTTTTCGCGTGAAAAGTAACCAAAAACGCCGCTATTTCGAATAGCGGCCATTCGATGCCTTACATGTACGTATTAGAAAGCGTTACCCAAAATATGGCTTTATTATAATTCTTCGAAAAATGCTCATATTTTGGAACACTTTTTCTAACACTACAAGGTTGTAAAGATAAGTTTATTACACCCCGATGACTTCTGCCGGCTGTGATAGCAATTAGGTGGGTTTTACCCCCTTTAGCATAGCCAAAGCCTTATCTATGCTTAGGGTTTGCCTTTATTGTTACTACCGCCTTTATTATTGCGGCCGATATGGAGCCGTGTTCCTGTTTGGATATCGGGGGGATGGTATCCCCCTTTTCCAGCACCATGTAGCGCGGTGGTAGCTCGTTAAGTGCCAGCGCCATAATCTCCTTGCGGCAACGTTCACAATCACAACAGGAGAATTTGGATATTGCGGTATCCAGCTTTTCTTTTACTAGGGTTTCCTGAATGTTAATATACTGTACATCCCTACCGACCGAGGGCGGATGATGTTTATGAAGCGGCGGCTCATCTCCATAGTAATAGCTGCCTACCTCATCATCCTCCATACCTTGAGTCGGCATTAATTTTTTATACATATCCTCTTTATAGAGTTCTTTCCTGTTTGCCAAGGTTTTACACGCTCCTTTTAAATTTTTTGCCAAGAAGTTCCGGCAGATTGCGGTTTATAGGTGCCGCAAAGATAAGATATGCGGCCAGTACATATACGGCCGAAAGCACCATAGCCTCCGGCGGGGTTTGAAGATCCGGAAATGATATTCCTATCGAGGTAAATAAAAGCGGAATAATGTTTTTTATTATCTGTTCTACCCCCATTATCGCCGCCGATACCGCACCCATCTTGCATATCAGCGTAAAGCGGCACAAAACAAGTGAGGCTATAATTCCAAAAGAAAGATAAACTATGTTATATAAAAACTGTTCGATCGATGTCATAACATAGCTGGGGGTTACCCCTGCAAGGCTATAGAAATAGCCAAGGCTATAGTAGTAGTTTATATAGATAAGGTAGCAGCTTAACAGGGTAACTGCCGTTACAAGAGGTATAGCAAGGTAACCTCTGTGCCTAAAGAATGATAGTAGCCTGCCATCCTCTATAACCCTGCGCACCATATCGCCTATACAGTAGTATATTAAAAACCTTACAGCCATATCAATGCCCCATGGGGCAACAGGCTCCTCACGTATCAGCTTAACGGCAGCCGATAGCCCAAAACATATTACCGTTAGAAGTATAGGGTTTTTTATAAGTTTACGCAAAAAGTAGTAGAAAATTGCCATGAAAAACAGGCAGGGGAAAAACCAAAGTGCCGTTACCGCAACACGTGTACGGCTTGCATAGAGCATATCACCGGCAAACTCTATAATCTGGCCTAAAGAATACTCAAAAAACACTACACGCATGGCAAGCGATAGAAGGCTGAAAGCAAAATACGGAACCATAATACGCAAGAATTTATTTGTTATAAACTCCCTCACACCATACTTCTGCCCATTTTTTGCAAAAAATCCGGAGGCGAAAAAAAAGCAGGGCAGCTGAAAAGATATGGCAAGTATCCCGATGCGCCCAAGCCCCGGTGCATGGCATAGGTAAACGCTGTAAACGGCAAGTAGCTTTAGGCAATCTATCCAGTCGTAGCGTTTAGTATCAAGCTTCACCGAACCCCTCCAACATCTCCTTGACAAAGTTCTTGTAATCCTGAACCGCATGGCATTTAGGGGAGTATTTTAAAATGTTTTTCTGTAAAGCCTGAGCCTCCCTCATTGCCACACTATCCCTAATTCTGTTTTTAAACAACTTTACACCAAGATCCTTTGTGATAAGCTCTGCCGTACCAAGTATCTCACGTGAGAACACACTTCGTAGGTTAAAGCGGGTAAGAAGTATCCCCTCTATCTGAACCTTAGCGTTACAATATTTTTTTACCTGTTCTACACTCTCGTATATCTGGGCAAGCCCCTGCAGGCTGAATATATCTGCCATCATCGGCACGATTATAGAGCTAGAGGCGGTAAATGCGTTAACCGTTAAAAGTGATAACGCCGGCGGTGTATCTAAAAGAATAAAATCGTATTTTATCGGTAGGGTTTTAATTGCCTCCCGCAGTAGGTATTCACGCCCGGCCGATGTATACTCAAGCTCTATTCCCGATAGGGCAATATTACTGGATATAACATCCACCGTGTTGGTGCGCTGTATGGCATGGCGCATAAGAACATCCCCACGCAAAACCTCGTAGAGCGAGGCGCTATGCTCGTTATCTGCGCCGAGAGAAAATGCAAGGTTACCCTGTGGGTCCATGTCTATGGCCAGTACGCTGTAGCCCATCTTTTTTAGGACAATACCGACAGTTGCAGTAGTGGTGGTTTTTGCCACCCCACCTTTTTGGTTAGAAAAGGTTATAATTCTGCCCAATGGCACCTCCAGTTCTGTTTCTTGCAATTTTTGACATCTTGTTGTATTATATCATACTTTTTTTGCTGTTTCAACTTTTACAACCTATTATTTTGCATGGTTCTCACAAAATAGTCCTTAGATTTTTCACATACATCGGCCACCATTGTTGCAAGATCTGCTGTATCGCTAAATTTTTTCGGCTCAAAAAGGTAGCTATAGAAAAAAAGTTCGATGTTTTCCCCATAAAGCTCCCCAAGCTCTGCCGCTATCGTTGTTTCACAGCTTAGAACCTTATCATCCGAAAATGTTGGCCTTGTAGTTACACCGGTTGCAGAGGGATATCCGATTCCATCCACCTTTACCGAGGTAATATAAACGCCGCTTTTAGGCAGTGCAAAGCCATCCGGCCAGTATTGGTTTATCGTAGGGAAACCTAACTTCTCCCCTATCCCGTAACCACGTTTTACAGGGTAGTTAATGCAGTAGGGGCGCCCAAGCATTGCATTTGCCTGCTCTATATTCCCCCATTTAATGGCATTTCTTATGCGGGTAGAGGATATCTTTTCGCCGTTTTCATCTTTACGCTTTGCGGTTATAACCTCGATACCGCACCGCTCCCCCTCACGCCTTAACATAGTAACATCACCAAGGCGCTTATTTCCAAACCTAAAATCCTCACCACAAACAACCGCCCTGCACCCTAGCTGTTTTATGAGTAGGTCTTGTATAAACTCATCGGCGGTTATATTATGGTAATCCTCAAACTCAATCTGGCAACATATATCTATACCGCTCTGCTCTATATGTTTCTGCCGCAGATCATCATCCTCTATCAGCTCCCTCGGTTTTGGCGGCAGTAGGCATAGTGCAACCGAGGGCACACCCTTTTCCGCCGCACATCTCACGGCAGCCTTTAGCACCTCTCGGTGCCCCTTATGCACACCATCAAAACTGCCAAGAGCCACCACCGAGCTTTGCTGTGAAATTATATCGTTATCTATCTTCATTAATATTTGTCGGCTCGCCTTCCTTTTGTTGTTCCACAGGTGCTACCGGTGGCTGTACCACCTGCCCCGGCATAGGGTACTGGCCCGGGCGATACATAGGTTGGTTTTGCGGGTAGGGCATCGGCTGTATCGGCATCGGTTGTTTTTTAGGTTTATTCTTACGAAGCGGCTTTGTGGCCTTTACTATCACGATAACAATTACAGCAATAATGGCTATAAAAATTAAGGTGGGTAGAAGTGTAACTATAACCGTTAGAAGTGCCGAGAGTGCCGAGGTTAGCCAGTAGTATCCCGACATAAAGGAGGTGCCAAGGCCTGTCCAGAACCCTTCATCGGTAATAACAACAACACGGCTTTCCTCGAGTGTTAGGTAGATGGTGCTCATGCTTGTCTGCCGTTCGAGATATATCCGCTGTTGCTCATAGCTCTCCCTCTCGTAACGTACATTCGAGAGCTGATATTCTATCTCCATTATCTCGGTAATATTTTGCGCCATATCTAAAAGCTCGATAAGCCTTTCCTCCTGCGCCTTAAGGGAATCTATCCTCGCCGTAACATCTATATACTGGGTTGTTACATCCTCGCTATACTCGTTCATCGAGCGAACGTTAGCGGCCGATTCCACACCGCTAAGCAGGCTGCTGTAGTTTTCGGCGGGAACCCTTATCTCTATATCCATTACACGGTACTCGTAGCTATCATCACCGCTACGCCAAAGGTCGGAGTTTGTTATCTCGCCGCCGTACTTCTCTATCTCGGCCTTTATATTTGCAAGCGATACATCAAACTCGGTCGTCTGCATCCGTAGGTTTGCGGTTTTTATAATCATCCGCTCATCGTCTACCTCTACCTCTGCATCATTTAGAAGTTCACCCTCCGGCATACTCTCCATCGCCGGTGCCTCGTCGGTCATGCTATACTCTACACTCTCGGTCGTATCATAGCCGCCGCTACTGGACGAACAGCTTGCCCAGATAACCGCAACAACTACGGTAAGAAGTAGAAAACACAGTTTTTTCATAACTCCCCCTATATCTTTTTAATTACCGGGCCGTTCCTTGTGTCCTCCACACTAAAGCCAAGCTCGGTTATTCTATCCCTTATACTATCTGCCTTTGCAAAATCCTTCGCCTTTTTTGCGGCAATGCGCTGTTCACAAAGCTCTACTACCTCCTGCGGTATATCGCTTGTCTCGAAAAAAATTCCAAGCACATCACAGAGCTTAGTTAGGGTATCCTGTGCCTGTTCCATCCCCGCCTTGGATAGCCCTGCCTCTGAGTTTATCGCCTTTATCAGCTCGAAAATCACCGATAGTGCATCGGCGGTGTTAAGGTCATCGTCCATTGCGGTGCAGAAGCCTTTTTTCGCCTCCTCGCAGGCATCGGCAATATCTGTGCCCTGCTGTGGCGCCGTGGGTAGCTCCCTTGCAAGCTTACCAAAACAGTTTTCTATTCGTTCAAGGGCGGATACGCTCTGCTGTAGAACCTCCTCACCAAACTGTAGTGGGCTACGGTAGTGTGCCGATAGCATTAAAAACCTTATCGGCGCATAGCCGAACCTATCCGCAACCTCACGCACGGTAAAAAAGTTACCAAGGCTTTTGCTCATCTTGTTGCCGCCCATGTTTAAAAAACCGTTATGCATAA
>CAYJOX010000138.1:0-5128 GCA_964371915.1 uncultured Oscillospiraceae bacterium | reverse complement strand
ACCTTTTCTGATGAGTGCGTAAGTGTTATAGATTTTACAACAAACAAAGAATTTGCATTTTATGTGTTTAATCTAGTTGCTGACGGTGCCGCACGACCATGTCATCTAAAATGTATCATCGAGGACCTCATCTGCGAATATGACCCAAATCTTGATTATGGAGAACTATATGAAAGATTCAAACATACACAAAGGGCATAGAGATAGATTACGAAAAAGTTTTTTGAGTGGTGGGCTTGATCACTTTCCGCCACATAATGTATTAGAACTACTTTTGTTCTATGCGTTGCCACAAGGTGACACAAACGAGCTTGCACATAAGCTTATAAATCATTACGGTAGCCTGCCACTAGTTTTTGATGCACCATATGAAGATCTTGTCAGATTTAAGGGTATAGGTAACGTTTCGGCCACACTTATAAAGCTTGTTCCTGCTGTAACAAGCTATTATATGGCTCAAAAGGCCATAGAGGGTACCAAGATGAACAGCATCGAGGAGGTAAGCGAGTATTTTATTTCTAAATTCTTAAACTCTGTACATGAAGAATTTTACCTAATGTGTAAGAGTAGCACCGGAAAGGTTTTAAAATGCGTTAAAATAATGGAGGGGACGGTTAATGCCGTACCTGTAGTGACAAGGCTTATTCTTACAGAGGCAATAAACTCTAACGCCACCTCAGTTATTGTCGCTCACAATCACCCTAGTGGTATTACACTTCCATCCTCTAACGATACATTTTTAACAAAAAACCTTTGCCGAGCCTTAGCCCATGCAGATATTATACTTGATGATCATATAATAGTTTCTGGTCCTGATTACCTATCTTTACGAGAGGCAGGACTATTTGAAAAATTTCCGGATTATAACCAAAAGTTGCTATGAGTACTGAAGAAAAATTTAAACTTGTTTCGGATTATAAGCCGACAGGAGACCAACCACAGGCAATAGATAAGCTTGTAGATGGTTTGAATCTTGGCTATAAAAAACAAACCCTTTTGGGTGTAACCGGAAGTGGAAAAACATTTACCGTCGCAAATGTTATTGCGAGGGTAAATCAGCCTGTCTTGGTGCTTGCACACAATAAGATATTAGCGGCACAGCTGTGTACCGAACTTCGAGAGTTTTTCCCCGATAATGCAGTTGAATATTTTGTATCTTACTACGATTATTATCAGCCGGAGGCATATATACCCTCTACCGATACCTATATAGAAAAAGATAGCTCGATAAACGATGAGATTGATAAGCTCCGCCATTCTGCAACGGCATCCCTCTCCGAGCGCAGAGATGTTATTATAGTTGCAAGTGTTTCCTGTATCTACTCACTCGGTGACCCGATAGACTATCGTAGTATGGTTATATCGATACGAACAGGCACCAATACCAGCCGTGATATGCTTACAAGGCGCTTAGTAGACCTACAGTATGAACGTAACGATGTAAACTTTACACGTAACAAGTTCAGAGTTCGTGGTGATGTTGTAGAGATCTATCCGGCATACTCTGCCGAGGTTGCCATAAGGGTAGAGTTTTTTGGCGATGAAATTGAAAGAATAAGTGAGATAACACCGCTAACAGGAGAAAGGCGATGTGAGCTTTCTCATATATGTATCTATCCCGCATCCCACTATATTGTACCCAGAGAAAAGATGGCCCTTGCAATACGTGATTTACGAGAGGAATGTGATGCACAGGTAAATGCCTTTACACAGGCTGGGAAGCTAATAGAAGCCCAGCGAATAGCCCAGCGCACAAACTATGATATAGAGATGTTAACCGAGATAGGGGTTTGTAAAGGAATAGAAAACTATTCTCGTGTTTTGGCAGGGCGCCCACCCGGGAGTGTGCCATCAACCCTACTTGACTATTTCCCTGATGACTTTGTAACTATTATTGACGAATCCCATGTTATGCTTCCTCAACTACATGCTATGTATGGTGGCGACTATGCCCGTAAAAAGAATCTTATTGACTTTGGTTTTAGGCTACCATCCGCAATAGATAATCGCCCTTTAACATTTGATGAAGTTCAGGAGCGCTTAGGGCAGACTATATTTGTTAGTGCAACACCGGCTGTTTATGAAAGAGAAAACTCACAGCAGATAGCACAGCAGATTATTAGGCCTACCGGCCTTGTTGACCCACAGATATCGGTACGCCCGACCGACGGGCAGATAGACGACCTACTTTCTGAGATTAATACCGTTAAGGAAAAGGGGCAACGTGTACTTGTTACCACCCTTACCAAAAAGATGGCAGAGGATCTGACCGACTTTTTAATAGGGCATGATATTAAGGCAAAGTATCTACACCATGAGATAGATACATTTGAGCGTATAAATCTACTGCGAGATCTTCGTAGTGGTACTATCGACGTTATAGTGGGAATTAACCTTTTACGGGAGGGGCTGGATCTACCCGAGGTTTCGCTTATAGTTATACTGGATGCCGATAAAGAGGGCTTTTTAAGAAGCGAATCATCCTTGATACAGACTATAGGCCGTGCCGCACGTAATGCCGAGGGAATGGTAATAATGTATGCCGACCAGCTTACCGGCTCGATGGAGCGTGCAATTACCGAGACCGAAAGGCGTAGGACGATTCAGGAGGCATACAACGAGAAGCACGGAATAATACCTAAAACTATAATTAAAGAGCTTTCGGAGAATACTATAAATATATCGAGCGGGGTATCGGCAGACGACGGTATCGAGAGGATGTCTCGTGCCGATAGAGAGCGTGCAATAGAAAAGTTAACTAAGGAGATGAAGGAGGCGGCAAGGATGCTTGAATTTGAGCATGCCGCATACCTACGTGATAGAATAGAGGCACTTAGAAAAGGTAAAAATCTTGAAAAATAACAGTATCATAATTAAAGGCGCAAGGGAACACAACCTTAAAAATGTGGATATAACACTCCCAAGAGATAGCTTAATTGTAATGACAGGCCTTTCCGGTAGTGGTAAATCATCACTTGCTTTCGACACAATATATGCCGATGGGCAACGCCGATATGTCGAGAGCCTTTCATCCTACGCAAGGCAGTTCTTAGGCCAGATGGAAAAACCTGATGTGGACAGTATCGAAGGTCTATCTCCTGCCATATCTATAGATCAAAAAACAACATCCCGCAACCCACGTTCCACCGTTGGAACCGTTACCGAGATATACGATTATCTTAGGCTTTTATTTGCACGTATTGGGGTTCCACACTGCCCTATATGTGGTAGGATTATCGCACAACAGACGGTTGATCAGATGGTGGATAATGTTTTAAAACTAAAGGATGGAACTAAGTTTCAGATTCTTGCACCAATAGTTAGGGGGCGCAAGGGTAGCTACCATAAAGAGCTAGAGGCTGCACAGCGCTCCGGCTATGTGCGTGCAAGGGTAGATGGCATTATCTACGACCTATCGGAAACTATCGAGCTTGATAAAAATCTAAAACACTCGATAGAGATTGTAGTTGATAGGCTCGTTATCAATGATAGCGTGCGCACAAGGCTTGCCGATTCTATAGAGACTGCGCTAAACCTAACCGGCTCTAACGTTGTGATAGATGTTATAGACGGCGAGGAGATGCATTTCTCTGCAAGCTATGCCTGCCCTGAGCATGGTATAGGGCTGGAGGAGCTTACCCCTAGGATGTTTTCCTTTAACAACCCGTATGGCGCATGTGAAAAATGTACCGGGCTTGGCACATTTTTAAGGGTAGACCCACAGCTTATCTTCCCAAACAAAAACCTTTCCATTGCCGAGGGTGGCATTAAAGCAAGCGGTTGGGGATATGGAGAGGGCACAATTGCCGAGATGTACTATAAAGCCCTTGCTAAAAGGTATAAATTCTCCTTAAATGCACCTATAAGCAAGCTACCCAAAAAGATTATAGATATACTACTATACGGCACAGATGGCGAGAGGATAACCTTAACAAGGCAGAGTGAGTATGCAAAGGGTGAGTATCGCAGTAGCTTTGAGGGAATAATAAATAACCTTGAGCGTCGGTTTAGAGAGACCGGAAGTGAGTGGATGAGGGATGAGATAGCCTCAATAATGACCGATGTGCCCTGCCCGGAATGTAAGGGCGAGCGCCTTAAGCCCATTAGCCTTGCAGTAACTGTAGGGGATGTAAATATAAGTAAATTTACTAACATGTCGGTTGCCGAGGCGGCAGAGTTTATAGAAAACCTAAAGCTAAGCGGGCGTGACCTAATGATAGGTGAGCGTATTTTAAAGGAGATTTTAGAGCGCCTATCATTTTTAAGGAGTGTCGGGCTACAGTATCTAACCCTATCACGCAGTGCCGCAACCCTCTCCGGCGGTGAGAGCCAGCGTATAAGGCTTGCTACACAGATAGGTTCATCGCTTATGGGGGTGCTGTATATACTTGATGAGCCGAGCATAGGGCTCCACCAGCGAGATAACGAAAAATTAATAGCTACCCTAAAGAGGCTACGTGACCTTGGAAATACCCTTATAGTAGTGGAGCATGATGATGACACCATACGCTCTGCCGACTATGTTGTGGATATTGGCCCGGGTGCCGGCCGCCATGGTGGAGAGATCGTTGCAAAGGGCAGTGTAAAGGATATAATTAAGGTTAAAAATTCCATTACCGGCCAGTATCTATCCGGTGAAAAATCTATTCCGGTGCCAAGCAAGAGGAGAACAGGCAACGGTTATAGCTTAAAGGTATTGGGGGCAACCCAAAACAACCTAAGGGAGGTTGATATAGAACTTCCACTGGGTGTGTTAACCTGTGTGACAGGCGTAAGCGGCAGTGGAAAATCCTCCCTCATTAACGAGATACTTTATAAACGTCTTGCGGCAGAGCTTAACGGGGCACGTATGCATCCCGGAGACCACCGTGATATGCAGGGTCAGGAGCACCTTGATAAGGTGATAGGCATCGACCAATCACCTATCGGTAGGACACCACGTTCAAACCCGGCAACATATACCGGTGTTTTTACCGATATACGAGAGCTGTTCGCATCCACCCCCGAGGCTAAGATGAGGGGGTATACCACCGGTAGGTTCTCCTTTAATGTACGTGGTGGCAGATGTGAATCCTGCGAGGGAGACGGTATAATTAAGATAGAGATGCACTTTTTGCCCGATGTATAC
>CAYJOX010000137.1:0-5183 GCA_964371915.1 uncultured Oscillospiraceae bacterium | reverse complement strand
CTGTAGCTGATCGCCATTAGACACGCATATTGATTGCAATTGTGTCGCTTGGCGGTGCCGGCGGCTGTGCCGCCTCAGCCATCTGGATAATTGCAGCGCCCTGCTGTTCGGCTGTTTGCATAGCATTTTTCGCCATAGCTATACCGACCGATTGCATTGTCTTGGCGATGCTCATATCGATGCTTAAGCTGCCTACGTCCATAGTAGTCTCCTTCCTTAGCCAGCAGTAGAATGTATCCTGTAAAATTCTTCGACCGCCCTGCAAAATCCCTCTGCCGTGCCATAGGCCGCAGATAGCACTCCGCTCTCGGAATATAGGTCGTCGTATTCTACCGGATTTATCACGAACCCATACTCATAAAGTACCGACTGTGCGCCGGTTGAACGGGTTACGTAAAAATAGTTATAGAAGTCCCCCCTTGCCGAGCGCTCGGTGTAGCCGGCTATATTCTCTGTCAATGATTCGGAGAATATCTTAGAGGTTTCTTCAAAGTAGTAGCCCTCCACCCCTGCGGCGTTATTACCATCGGAGGTAAGAGCGATACTGTTATGGTGTACCGATAGGAAAAAGTGTGGTTTTTCGGTAACAGATAACGTTAAACGTTCCTGTAGGGTTAGATAGGTATCATCCGTTCTTGTCATTATAACCTCTGCCCCAAGCTGTGTCAAGCGTTGCTCAATTAGCTTTGAAAGGTTAAGGTTTAGCTCCTTTTCTGTCGGGCCGGAAATCCCACCTGCAATGCCCGGTGCGCCGGTATCCTGATCACCATGCCCCGCATCTACCATTACTGTAAAGCCCTCAAGCGGTAGGCCGGTGGGCTGTGATGGTGCTGCAACAAGATCGATAGTTAATACACCGCTCGTATACTCCACATAATGCCCCCACACAGGGTTCCCGGATGATAAGGTTAGGGTTAATGTAGTGCTGTTATCTGCCGTCTCTATCACCGCATCTTCTATAAGGGTGGAGGATGCTTTAAAGGCCTCTAACGTCGAGATGGCCGCCGTAAAATCTACATCGTACATCGTAAATATAAGCTGGTTTCCTAGCCGCTCATCATATACCGGCGGGGCCCCAAGGCCGGTAAAGCTTATAATCTCTCCCCCATCGTATGGCTCTGTGGTAAGCCCCTCACACACCAAAGAGGTCGGGCCGGTCGCCTTGGTGTTATAGGCCATCACCCAATCGCCGCTAGCTAGCTGGTAGGCATAGGTTGTCTTGCCGCTTCGGGTGGTTAGCTCGTTATCTACAACGGCAAACACCGCACCCTGCCTTAACGTCTCGGATATATTGCTATCGCTCGAGGGATCGCTAAGCGCCGAGGCTATCGGCTCGGTTATCTCTACAGATACCCCTACATTCGCCTGCTGTGTGCCATCGTGCTGTGTAGTGCTGCTACTGCCGGAGTAGCTGTAACGCTCAATCTCGGCCGTAACCGTTGCATCCCCCTGTGTAAAGGTAAATGTGTTGTCACCCATACTAAGTGATACAAGCACACCAAAACTACCGGAGCTGCTAAGCCTTACTATCTCGGTGCCATCCATATAAAGTGGCTGTGTGGGGTCGGATAACCCCATTATATAACAATTTTCCGATGTCTGGCGCAGAACACCGCTTGCAGGGTTTGTAAGCTCTAGGGTTGTGGAAAGGGTATATTCCGGAAGAAGGTTATCCCTTAAAGGTGTGGCGGTAGCCGATAGTTTAGCAAGCGATGCCGGAAGAACCTCACCATACACGCCATATACAACACCGCTGTATTGAGCCATTGAGGTGCTATTATATATCGCATAGTCAAACTGCTGCTGCGATAGCCCATCAGAGACGGCATATAATAATGTATCCCCCATAACGGTAGCTGCATGTGCAACACTATCGGCGGCTACAAGGGCAAAATCGGCATAGCTTGCCGCAAAGGTTTCGCCCGGCAGTATGCCTACGGTGCGGCCGCTAAGTTTTTCGGAAAATGTCGTATAAAGCAGCTCTATAGCGGCGCTATCTACCTCGGTTATATTACTAAAGGCGATGCCGGATATTGGGTAGTGGTGCAGTAGCGTGCTAATACTCTCGGTTAAAATCTCGGCATAGCCCTCATCGGAGGGGCTGTATCTGCCACCGACAACCTCGGCATTAAAGCTTAGCTCATCCGCAGTGTATAGGTCTAGAACCGCAACGGTTGCAATTCCCTGCTCTGCGGCCGCTGTACTAATATCGCTCAGTGGATCATGCCCATCAAAGGGTGATGTGAAATTTTTATCATCATAGGCCACACTCTCGCCCGATTTTGTGTATAAAAATATAGTGTTTATACCATTTGTATTGCAATGACCGATAAGCTCGGCCGTGGTTGCCTGCATCGCCTCGTCATCTGCACCGAGTGGGTAGAGGGTAAATGGATCCACGAATATCCCACCTACCATCTCATCGCCTATAAAAGGATCGGTAGGGGGGCGGTTATCCCTGCTCCAATCACCTAACAATGGAACTAAAACCATTATCACTACCGAAATTATAGTAATAGCAAGCAAAACACCTATTACTATAAGTATAATAGGTTTGGCATTTTGCTTATTGTTATGTTTAGGTTTTTTATCTGGCTTTGGAGCTTTATATGCCTTGTATGGGCTATACTTCATTATCTTTTCCTAATAAATTATCGTATAATTTCACTGTGGTTATACCCAAGATGCTACCTATAAGTGCAGAGATTAACTGGTTTGATCCAAAAAGCTGTGTACACAGCTGCTGTGGAACATCACCTAGGTTAAATATTGCAGGTGCAATCTCTACCGCCGTGAAAAGCTGTACATAGTATTTTACAAGTGCGGCGCCTATCATTGGGGTTAGGTATAAAAAGGGGGTTATGCTGTGCTCTATCACACCGGGTGATATATGCAGTACCAATACATACATAATGTTACCAAAGCACATGGCCACAAAAAAGGGGAGTATATAAACCTGATCGATTAATAGCACGGCTATGGGTGCGGCTATTGCAACGGCAAGGCCATAAAACATGCCAAGGCCGCCGGTTGCAACCGCAATTATAAAATTAACGGCCGAACCGCTAACAATATGTCCGATTGTGTCGTTAAAAAAAACTACTACAAATAGTACCACAACATATAATATGCAGATAATCAGCTTTTTATGTTGTATCCTCATTTACTCTCCGATAGCTATTGCCTTTTCACAAATATTATACTATAATTATTATTAATTGGCAACGTATATGTAATAAAAAAAACAGCAATACTTTTTTTAGCGAGAATTTAAGAGGTGATAATGCAGTGCCCAAGATGCGGTAAAAAGAATGCCGACGACCAGTTCTTTTGTAACAACTGTGGTAGTAGGCTTGAAAAAGAGGAGCTTGACGCACGTCAACTCTTTGAAAATATAGAGATAAACGCCGGAATGTTATCGGATAAGGCCCCCTTACCCCAGATGGAGGAAAGGCCTAGGCGAGAGCAGCCGGTAGCACGCAGTAGTGCGAAGAGCACAAAAAAAACCGGGAGGATGACGATACCTGTATTAGCTATACTATCGGTTATAACCTCTCTTATTATTGCAACCGGTTATGTGGTTCTTACAAACAACCAGGCATCCGCGATAAACCGCTTTGCGGCGGCAATTCTTGCACAGGATGCACAGGCTATACGCGAAACTGCAGTTTTTAACGGCATAGAGCCGACAGATGATGAGCTTGTACAGATGGCATCGGCATTCGGCGAGGATGATATTAGGGATTTAAAGACACAGCTAAACGATGGCGAATCGAGAGATTATTCCTCCTTTTCTATTATAGAACAGCCGCTTACCTGGCCCTTTACAAAACACCTAATTAGCGTAACCGAGGCAAGAATTGCAATCGATGGGCTTACGCAGGGTGTGCCGATAACTGTTAACAACACGGCGGTAACTGCCGTTTACAGTGATAATACGGCGATAATCGCAGGTCTTATACCGGGCAGCCACACACTCGATTTTGGCGAATCGGGCTACGAACCGGCAACGATTATCAGCTTTAAGGTAGAAGGGGAGGAGTTGCAGGCTATAGCATCAGGCCCTATCGTTCTGCCGGAGCCGGAACCGGAGCCGGAGCCGGAGCCGACACCGGAACCCGAACCGGAGCCCGAGCCGGAACCGGAGCCGGAGGAGCCACAGAACGCTAACGACCAGCTGTTTAGCGACCTTGCAGATACCGCCTATACACACTACAACTCCTATCTGCAATCACAGACAGCAGAGGATATGACGCTACTTCAAAAAGCCACCCTTACAGCCATAGCGGATGCCGAACAGCGCCTAGAGAGCTATAACAGGGGAAACATCTTCACACTGGTAAGCATGACGGTAGATACCGGCACCATATCCATCTACGACCATGGCGAGGAGACACGTGCAGATGTGCTTGCAAATGTAGTATTTAACTCCTCCTCTAAAGAGGAACCGGAAAATATAACCACTGTAACCGATAATATCATATTTACGATGATATTCCAGCCGGACGGTAGCTGGCTTGTAGAGAGCCGAAACCCTACAGACCAGGTGGTTGGTGATATTGTTAAAAGTTATACGGTTACAGAATAGGAGATAACACCTATGGTAGAGGCTGTACGAAGCAAGAAGCTTACCGATACCAAGGCAAACTAAAAAGAAAGGTAGATATAAGATGAAATTAGCAAACTTAGTGGGCGAGAGGTTTAAGGAGCGCCCCTCCGACTGTGTGATAGAGAGCCATGCGCTAATGGTTAGGGGCGCATATATAAAATATGTTGCGAACGGCATCTACTCCTCCTACACGCCGCTTAAAAGAATAGCAAGGAAGATAGAGCAGATTATCCGTGAGGAGATGGATAGGATAGACGGGCAGGAGGTAAGTTTCCCTGTTGTATTGCCGGCATCCCTATGGGAGGAATCGGGCCGTTACCAGAGCGTAGGCGGCGAGCTTATGCGCCTAAAAGATCGTAGCGGCGGTGAGTATGTTTTAGGCATGACCCATGAGGAAGCAGCTGTTCAGCTGGTGCGTGAGTATGGGCAGGGATGTTCTAAATACCCCTTTATGATCTACCAGATACAGACCAAGTTCCGTGACGAGGCACGCCCGAGGGGTGGGCTTATCCGTGTGCGTGAGTTCACCATGAAGGATGCATACTCCTTCCACACCTCACAGCAGGATCTAGAG
>CAYJOX010000136.1:0-5192 GCA_964371915.1 uncultured Oscillospiraceae bacterium | reverse complement strand
CTGACCGAAAAGCTCTTTTATATAGCCCTCGCAGATAGACATAATGTCCTTCTCATCACAAAAGGCCATCTCAAGATCGACCTGAGTAAACTCCGGTTGTCGCTCCGCTCTTAAATCCTCATCCCTAAAGCAACGCACAATCTGCATGTAACGGTCGAAACCGGATAGCATTAAAAGTTGTTTATATAGCTGTGGGCTTTGTGGTAGGGCAAAAAATCTCCCCTGCTGTACTCGGCTTGGTATGAGATAATCTCTGGCTCCCTCCGGAGTGCTTTTAACCATGCACGGTGTCTCTATCTCGACAAAACGGTTATTATCAAAATAATCCCTTGTTATCTTGGTTGCACGATGGCGCACCATCAAAGCACGATGAGCCTTCTCCCTACGCAGGTCAAGATAACGATATTTAAAGCGTAAATCGTCCCTCACCGTTTGGTTATCGTTAATCTCAAATGGAGGAGTGTTAGCCTCGCTAAGTATCTGTAGCGTATCTACATAAAGCTCCACATCGCCGGTGGCAAGTGCCGCGTTCTTACTCTCGCGTTCCCTAAGCACGCCCTTTGCTATTAAACAAAACTCGCCACGTAGCCGTTTAGCCTTCTCAAATACAGTGCGGTCGGTTCCGTCATCAAAGCTTATCTGTATAATTCCCACGGTGTCTCTTACATCGGCAAACAGGACAGCCCCCAAATCCCTAACCTTGGCTACATATCCTGCAACCGTAACGGGTTTTCCGATTAAGGATGCCCCTATCTCATCACTATAATGTGTCCTACGTAGATTGTTTAAGCCTTCCATCAATACTCCCTGTGTCTCACGTTGTGCCTGTTCGGCCTATATGCCGCCATGACACTCCTAAAAAAGCTACTATAATGTAGCTTATAGTGTCTAATGTTATGTTTGCGTCCTTAACAAAATTTTAATGGCTGGGATTTACTATGTTTCTCCAGTCAAAATCGCCACGCTCAAGCCCTAATACCAAAACCTCCGCCGTTGCGATGTTTGTAGCCACAGGAATGTTGTGCATATCACATAGCCTGAACATATTCCACTCTGCGAGGGTTGGCAGCGCCTGCTGTAATGGATCTCTAAAACATAGCAATAGATCTATTTCATTGCATGATATGCGAGCCGCTAGCTGCTGTGCGCCGCCGTTTTTCCCAGATAAAACTTTTTTAATATCGAGCCCTGTTTCTGCAGCAACAACCTTGCCGGTAGTACCTGTAGCAAGCAATGAGTGCTTGGCAAGGATTCCACGATAGGCTATACAGAAGTCTATCATAAGTTCCTTCTTTTGGTCCGATGCTATTAGGGCAATGTTCATGTTTAGCTTTTCCTTTCTCAGTTTTATATCTTATAGGTGCTTCATTTTCACCTTGTCTCAAAAATTAATGGTAGATAGTTACCGCTTATTCTTCCGGCAATTCGCCTGAATATTTCAAACTCTACACTATCGTCGGTTAGTGCGTTTCCGGAGCAGGAACAGGCATATATCTCAGGGGAGTTAGTAACCACACCTATTAGCTGTGCGCCTATTTCATCGATGCAAAAATCAAGGTCTTCGACGGGGTTTTTGCCCTGCCTTGGAATAAGAACCTTATTTATCAACACCCTTTTGTTGGATACTCCCATGCCTTCCAGCTCTAGAGCAACTATCGCTGCATCCCTTACTGCTATTGGGTCGGGAGTTACCACTATAATCACCATACTGCTAAGAGAGGATGCCGCTCTAAATGCAGTGCCGAGCCCTGCTGCTGTGTCTATGATAATATAATCATAATCTGCCTGTACAGCTTGAATCAATCGGCTTAATCCATCCCGTGAAATTGTGCCATCCCGATAGGGGGCGCTGATAATATTAAGTCCGTAATGGCTTTCGCTTACTACTATGGCACTTTCTATGGGGCAAACACCTTTAATAACATCATCCAGATCGTAAACGGTCTGTGCGCTAACACCGGATATTATATCTACGCTTCGAAGCCCCGCATCAAGCTCTATAAGTAATATCCTCTTACCTAGTTGGCAAAAGGCAGTTCCGATAAACACCGACATTGTGCTTTTACCGGTGCCACCTTTACCGGAGGCAATTGTAATTACCCCTGCCATCGATTACTGCACCTTGTCTACACTGTAATAGCTTCGTGCACTTTCATCCTGTGTGATGGTGTAGCCGGAGGCTTCCTCTAATGCATCGGCCTCAAAATCATCGTAAAACATCTCTCCGGTTAATGATTCACGATAAATCTCAAGGTCTTCTATCTCCTCATAATCCTCATCAACACGGTATATAACAATCCTGTCCCACTGCTCGAGCATTCCGAGTGTGCCGGGGCTTTGGGATGATATTGTTGCTATCTCCTCCTCTGTGTAAAGGGTACTTGACTCTCCTACGAAATCCTCATTATAATATTGTGACGGATCACCCTCAGAATATACATTGCCGGCATTTTCAACTGCGGCTTGCATATATTCCTCAACGGCGGCATCAAAGTCATCATTGTCTTCAAGATATGCTAATATATGGTCAGCTATAGCCTTTTGTTCTTCAAGCATCTCCTCCGAGAGTTCTGTATAACTTGAGGTGATGGTGGGGACATCTATCCTTGTAATCGGGGTATAGTTATCACCGAAATAATCTGCAAGCTCCTCGATTGTAGGGGCAGATTCTCCTTCGCCCAGATACTCATCCTCAAAAAGAAGGCTAAACTTGTATATCCCTAAAGAAAAGTTGTAATAAGATTCTTCACCGATACCATTATCAGCAAACAAATCTACACTATATTCATAGCCGTAGCTGAAGTTTTGATCAAACAGTGTTTGCTGCTCTTCCGTTAATGTTTTTCCGGCATCATCAAAATTCACCTGTGCATAGGCAAGCTTTTTTAGGTTTTCATCTGTAATCTCGGTAATTTTATCCCTTGCAGATGTTCCATCCTCATAGCTTTGATCAAGAAAATCCTCAGCGTATCCAAGTTCCGATTGCACCAGCTGATATGCATCATACTGAGCTGCAAGGTATAGCCCCGGTGTCACCACAACATCGCCGATTGTCATAACCTCCTGCGGGCCACGGCATCCAGAAAAAATCATTCCTACTATCACAAGCACTACAGCAAGTTTGTAGTTGCGTTTTTGCATATTTACTAACTCCTTATTAATATCCTTCTTATTCTACCATATTGATATTAGCTTTGTCGATACTATTTTGCATAATTTACATTTTACACAATGAAACCATGACTTTTTGCATATAATTATACACATACGACCCTATTTTTCTAAACAAGGTCACAGCTTACGTTTGCTACTGAGTATTGCAACTATTACCTTACCCTCGTTCTCCGGCTTTAATGCTATCTCCTTAGCAGCAGTAAGTACAGCGCCCGAATCGGCAGATAATGGCAGACCATCGGTATAAAGCGCCTCGGTGGCGGTAGTCCTAGCTGCCGATGTGGCTACCGAGATAACATCGTCTACAATATATGGGTTGTAATTGCCCGGAACAAGTGGTAGACCCATATCATTAAGCCCATGGTTGCCGGAAATACCGCCGGTTAACATCTGGCTCTCCATCGGCTGTACCCCCACGACAGATATTCCGTTCGTCCAGGCTTTAACATATTCACCGGTACCGCTTACAGTGCCACCACTGCCTACACCCGTGACCAGATAGTCAAAACCTTCACCCATTGACTTTAATATTTGTGGGCCGGTAATCCGGCGGTGCACCTCCGGATTATCGTCGTTATTAATGAAATCTACAAAATATCCACCAAGTTCATTAGCAAGTTTCTGTGTATGCTTTAACCTTTCGCTAATATGGCTTTTTTCCGGAGCAAAATGCAGCTTTGCACCGAGGTTGCTTAATAACTTTCTACGTTCTTCCCGCAGGGTTTGCGGTACGACAAGATGTGCAGGGTTTCCCATGCCGAGCGCAGCAATCGTAAGAGCCATGCCAAAGCTACCGCCGGAGTAATCCACCACCGGAACTCCGCCCTTAAGCACACCAGATTCCCTTGCGTATCTTAGCATATTATAAGCCACATAATCCTTTGATGTGCCGGTAGGGCCAAAAAAATTTATAACCGCAACTATTTCGGCATTAAGATTATGCAGCCTTTTAAAGCCATTCAACGAGATGTATTTAAAATCCAAACACATCTCGTAATAGTTATTAAATGTTTCCACGTTACCTCCAGATATATCCCTTATGGTCGCTCGACCGGATTGAACTATTAAAGCTACTAAACAGCATATCGATTGCTGATTAGCTATTATTAATAATTATAGCAAAAAAAATAAAAAGTACAAGGATTTTCTTGTCTGTTGTTGAAATTATTGCATTTTTTTGCTATTATATTAGAATAGTAACGGTAAATTTAGGAGAAAATCTTGCCAAAACATCTCGACAGCTTCGATGTAGTAGTAATAGGTGCCGGGCATGCCGGGATAGAGGCAGCCCATGCCGCCGCACGTGTAGGGGTTAGAGTGGGGTTGTTTACCCTCACCCTAGATGGCATTGCAAATATGCCTTGCAATCCGGCAATCGGCGGTGCTGCAAAGAGCCAACTCGTAAGGGAGATAGACGCCCTTGGAGGCGAGATGGGTATAGTCGCCGATAAAACAGCAATCCAGCTGCGCATGCTGGGCATGTCTAAGGGGGCGGCTGTACAATCACTTAGGGTACAAAGCGACCGTCAGGAATACCACCGGCTTATGAAGAAGCGCCTCGAGTTAACGGAAAATATCTTTTTAAAGCAGGCCGAGGTTGTGGATATTGTTGCTCGAAACGGTGAGATAACATCTATTAAAACACGGCTTGGTAGTAGCTATGGCGCAAAGGCGGTAGTGATAGCTACCGGAACCTATCTCGGCGGTAAGATATTTGTAGGGAATACAAGCTACAGTAGCGGGCCCGACGGGCATCATGCTGCAACTAAACTATCTAAAAATTTAAATCGTTTAGGAATAGAGCTGAGGCGCTTTAAAACAGGCACCCCCGCAAGGGTAAAAAGAAACAGCATCGACCTTGCAAACCTAGAGGCACAGCCGGGGGAATCCTTGCCGTTCGCCTTTTCCTTCTCTACAACAAAACCGCTAAAAAATCGTTCTATCTGCCATATTGCATATACCGATGAAAAGGGGCACAAAATATTAAGGGATAACCTTGATCTCTCCCCTCTTTACAG
>CAYJOX010000135.1:0-5221 GCA_964371915.1 uncultured Oscillospiraceae bacterium | reverse complement strand
AACCGATGGAAAGTTAACGGCAGATGCCTATAGTGCACTTTGGCAGTTAAAGGAGCTTGGCTATAAAGTTATACCGGTAACCGGTCGCCCTGCCGGCTGGTGCGACCTTATCGTTCGCCAGTGGCCGGTAGACGCAGTTATAGGGGAAAATGGAGCCTTTGTCTACTATATGGATGGTGGTATACGCAAAACCTTCGCCCATCCTAGTGTAGCCACGGGAGATATTCAAAAACGCCTTAAAACCTTAGAGTCTGCCTGCCTTGCCGGTGTGCCGGGCTGTAGGGTGGCACAGGATCAGTTTTCAAGAATATACGATCTTGCGATAGATTTTGGGGAGGAGCCGCCGTATCTTGGGCTTGATGAAGCAGAGAAGATACAGAAGCTATGTATTTCGTTGGGGGCTACAGCCAAGGTAAGCTCGATACATGTAAATGCGTGGTATGGAGATTATGACAAACTATCCATGTCGAAGATGTTTTTAAAGGAAAGATACGGTGAACAAAACCCGAAAGAAAAGGTAATGTTTTTTGGTGATTCACCAAACGATGAACCGATGTTCTCATACTACAGTGCATCCTGTGCGATGGCAAACATAAAACCATTTATTAATAGTTTAACATATCTTCCGGCCTTTATAGAAAGATATGAGGGAGGGAAAGGGTTTGCCGATTGCGTAGGACTTATAGATAGTATAGTTGAAGGCTAAAAAACGCCCGAGAGATTATTAAAATCTCTCGGGCGTTCTTATCTTTTTTAACCGTATCCAATGTATGGCCCTGGGTTAACCGTTGTTCCGTTAACGATAACCTCAAAGTGCAGGTGTGAGCCGGTAGAGTTACCGGTGCTTCCCATGCCGGCAATCTGTTGGCCCTGTACAACCGTATCTCCAAGCTGTACGTTTAGCGAGCTATTATGTGCATAACGTGTTCGCACACCATTTCCATGGTCTACCATTACCTGTATACCGTAGCCGTAACTGCCATACTCTACCAGTACAACTACTCCGCTATCCACGGCGTAGATAGGAGTTCCGACAGCGCCCCAGATATCAATACCGTTATGTGCGTACACGCCGGTGAATCCACGAGAAACACCGCCGGTGCCGGGGCCTGTAGGCCATATCATTGCGCCGCTACCAAGTGCCGGGCCCTCATAGTCTATACCACCGCTACCAAGCGCAGTACCAACCTCGATAACCTCGGTTACCGGTTCAGTCACAATTTCGGTAGAAACTATTTCGATAGAGGTCTGCACCCCATCTATGTATATTACATCTGCAGTTATTATGTTTAAACCGTCTACACCCTCAACAACGGTCTTGACAGTACCCATAGGTAGATCCGATGCCGATGATTGCTCGGTTTCGAACTCGATAACCTCCTCATAAACTATCTGTTGCACCTCTTTAACTGTTAGGAAGGTGTTCTCTCGCTTAACATTTAGGTTGGTGCCTGCCTCCAACTCTTCAAAATCAACGGTTGGATTAAGGGAGCTAAGCTCACCGGTAGTGATAGAAAATCTAGCGGCAATATCTGCGGCAGTATCCCCTTCAACTACGGTATATGCTTCAATCGTCTCGCCGGTAGAGCTGTTTATAAGCCCTTGTAGCTGATTATGCTCTACTATACTGGATTGTAAAAATAGGCCGTCCACCATCTCTACATCCTGAACAAAGCTTATGGTAGAGTCGTTCATGCTGCGCTGGTAGCCGTTTAATAGTGTATTAATATCAGTTTCAAGCTGGATACGGTCTTGTGTTGCGCCGTAAAACTCACCGTCAACAAAAAGCCCTGTACTTTCCTGTATATCCTCGCCGGAAGATAGTATAAGGTTGTTTGCAAGTGTAGATATATCCTGTGTTTCAACATCGGTAGGTAAAGCCTGTGCAACAGAAATATTATAGGCTGGATTCACCTGCCATGTGTTCTCGCTACCCTGGTACTGTATACGCTCGTTTACAACCATGCGTGCACTGTCCATCGTCTTTGCATTCTCGATATATCCGAGGGCAAGGTCGTTGTTGGAAACCTGTAGAACATAATCGTAGTTAAAAATTGTGGTTGCTGTATAGGCAAAGACAACCAGCGCCGCAGCGGGCAGTATATAGCAAAAAGGATTTGAGGTAAGATGCAGATGCTTTTTTATTCCGGTCTTAATATAGCCTATCAACCTGACACGCATATGTGTTGAGCCGTAATGCTTTTCTTTTGAGAAGATATCCGATATAGTGCTAACCGCTCTAACGATAGTAGTAAACGGTGCATTAAACTCTCTCATTGCATAACGAACAAGGCCTACAATGCGGCCTAAAAAGTTACCGAGCATCTCGGCAAAAAAATCGCCTGCTATCTTTGCAAAAATACCGATATTGCGAAAGATCTTTACAAAAACGTACTCTACCGAGAAGCCAAGATTATATAAGAAATATAAAAATCTACCGATAAGGGTTAGCTCATATATCATTCCACCGTTATGCATAAGCACTGTGGCGGAAAGAGTATAGGGTTTACGTCGAGCCTGCCTTGCCTTAGCCCCTTTTTTAGTTTGAATAAGCTTTGTGGATACAGATGACTTTTTTTGTAAAAGTCTTGATTTATGTTTTTGATACCAATTCATATTTTAAATAATTCTAGTTGTTTTTAGATAATACGTATGTTTATTCTAGCATAAAAAGACCTTTTAGTCAACTACCTTAATGATAATGATTATTAATACTGTAGTTTGTGATAGAAATACAAGATAAAAAAAGAAGTTTATATGCAGCTGTAAAGTTATGTGTTGTTTGTGTGATTTATATAGATAAACTCCTTATTATTGTCTATATAAACACTTGACAGACAACCGCTAATAATATAAAATAATTACAATGTGCACGTGCACACAAATATAGGTGAGGGATGCGGTGTCGGCTACAATAAATAAGATAGCACAGCTTAGCGGTGTATCAAGAGGAACCGTTGATAGGGTGCTACACGGCAGAGGTAAGGTAAATCCAAAAACAGAAAAGCGTGTACTTATCTGTGCACAAGAGTTAGGGTATACCCCTAACAGGGCGGGTGTTGCCCTAGCGGTAAAAAAGAAAAAACATAATATAGCGGTAATAATATGTACCGATAGAAATCCTTTTTTTGAGGATGTGCTAAAAGGTATTAATTCTATGGCAGAAGAGTATAAGCATTACGGCATGACGGTGCAGCTACACCTTTTACACAACATTGACCCGCAGGAGCAGCTAGCGGTAATCGAATCGGTACGAGAGGACATCTCGGGCCTAATAATAACACCGGTAGATAACATTGCAATTAAGGGCGCACTTAACTCGCTTGATATTCCTATTATCAACCTTAATACCGATATAGAGGGGACTAACAGAATATCATACGTAGGAACCGATTATCAAAAGGGGGGGCGCCTTGCAGCCGGGATGGTTAAGCTATTAAAGCCGGAAGGTGCAACGGTCGGTGTGATAAACGGATCTAAAAAACTATATAGCCATAGCCTGAGAGGGCAGGGCTTTTCACAGGAGCTAGAAGGTGGGAGCTACAAAATAATTTCTGCCGGTTTTTGTGAGGATGATGATCTAATGGCATATGAAGTTACAACAAAGCTTTTAGAGGAAAATTCAGCTATAGATGTAATTTTTATTGCGGCGGGTGGTGTTAGTGGCAGCTGTAGGGCGGTAATGGAGCATGAGCAAAGTGAGATATCCATTATCTGTTTCGATTCGGTACCAACTACGGTAGAGCTTATGAAACAGGGGCTTATAAAGGCTACAATCTGCCAAAGCCCGTCAAAGCAGGGTGAGAATGCTATGCAGATAATGCTGGAATTTCTGGTTACAGGCAAAACACCCGAGACAGGTGATTGTATTTTAGAACATGAGATAAGAATAAAACAAAACTATTAAAAAGAGAGGTGAATAGATGGCAGGGGCTTTAAAGGTATTACCAAGTAACTGCTAGGAACCTAGACCCGTAAAATCGATACCGCTTAAACAGTGCGATGATAAGATGGGCGTTATAAAAAACGGTTCGAATTACAATACTTTGGCTAGGGTAGCGATATGTTCAAACTAGAAACCACCGGTAAAAGCTTTGATCCAGACGAAGGCGGTAGGGAACATGCAAACCCGGCTATGGGGAGGGTGCCGTATCTTCTCTCGGGTTTCACAAACGTAAAAAATTTAAGACAATATAGGAGTATTAAGATGAGATATGTATTAGGAATAGACCTTGGAACATCCGGCACAAAAACAGTACTGTTTGACGAAACCGGAAAAAAGATGGCAAGCAGTACCGTGGAGTATGATTTAATACAGCCTCAAAACGGCTGGGCAGAGCAAAACCCGGATACTTGGTGGGATGCAGCCGTTAAAACGATAAAAGCCGTTGTTGCAGATAGTGGTGTAGATGTTAAGGATATTAAAGGCCTTGGAATATCCGGCCAGATGCATGGCCTTGTCATGGTGGATAAAGATGGAAAGGTGCTACGCAACGCAATACTGTGGTGTGATGGCAGAACGGGGGAGGAATGTGCAGAGATAACCGAGATTATCGGTAAAGAGCGCCTGATAGAGATTACGGCAAATCCGGCACTTACCGGCTTTACCGCGGGTAAGGTATTGTGGGTTCGTAAGAACGAGCCGGAGATATACGATAGATGTTATAAAATTCTACTACCTAAAGATTATGTTCGCTATAAGCTAACCGGGCTTTATGGGCAGGAGGCCTCCGATGCATCGGGCACTAACCTATATGATGTTAAAAACCGTTGTTGGTCGGCCGAGGTGCTGGAAAAACTAAAAATATCTATGGATTTAATGCCGCAGTGTAAAGAATCGGTAGATATTGCCGGAACGGTAACCCGGGAGGCGGCGGATATAACCGGTCTTGCTACCGAAACACTTGTCTGCTACGGTGCGGGGGATAATGCCTCTGCCGCAATAGGAACAGCAGTAGTGAGCGAGGGGAACGCCTTTACTACAATAGGAACCTCCGGTGTTATATTTGCACATTCTAATACCCCGCAGATAGATAAGGGGGGGAGGGTGCATACCTTCTGTAGCGCTGTGCCGGGTGGCTATACCGTCATGAGCTGTACGCTTTCCGCAGGAATGTCGCTTAAATGGTTTAGGGATAACCTTTGTAGCTTTGAGGGCGAAAATTATAAAGAGATTGATAAAAAGGTTGATGATGTTATAATTGGGGCAGATAGGCTAATA
>CAYJOX010000134.1:0-5232 GCA_964371915.1 uncultured Oscillospiraceae bacterium | reverse complement strand
ACTACGAAAAATTTTTAAAGGAAACAGGGTTTACACCAAACGAGACCCCGCAGGATATGTTGCAAAAAGGAGTGTTTTTGCAGTTCTTACAGGCTGCTACCTCTACAAACAGCCTGAGTTATAAACAGCGTATCTCAATTATTAATCGAATATATAAGGATAAAAACTATTATGACAAACTTCTAAGCTATCCGGGCCTTTACGATAAAGGGGTGGGGCTGATGATGTGCAGATTATCGGTTAAAACAAGATTGCCACAGATAGTAGCGGCCCCATGTAGCATAAAAAGAATTATATGTAGATAAGGAGCAATAATGGTATCGGTTATTATACCGGTTTATAATACCTCTAAATACCTAAAGGAATGTATAGACAGTGTGCTTGCACAAAGTTTTACCGATCTTGAAATAATACTTGTAAACGATGGTAGTACCGACGATAGTGGTACAATATGTGATGAATATTCCAAGGTTGATAAGAGGGTTTTTGTAATACACAAAAAAAACGGTGGGCTTGCCGATGCGAGAAACCACGGTGTAGCCGCGGCTAGAGGCGAATTTATCTTCTTTTTAGATAGTGATGATTTTATCGTTAAGGACGCCATAGAAATGCTGGGTAAGCGGCAAAAAAGCGATGATTTTGATATGGTTATCTTTTCATATAGCCGTTTTAAAGAGGATAGTTCGGGGCGTGAATTTTTAGAAAATGCAGATTATACATTGAAGGCCGGTAGCTACAATAGTAGTGAAATACTCGGAATGTTTTGCTACCATTCACTCTCACTTGTTACCGCATGTTTTAAATATATAAGGGCAGATATTGCAAAGAAAATTATCTTTCCGCTTGGTAGGATATGCGAGGATGAGTTTGTAGCACATCACTTTATAGATAGCTGTAGTACTATTGCAGTTGTAGAGGACAAGCTTTATAACTACAGAGATACCCCCAAAAGCATTACTAATAGCAAAAAGTTTTACCAAAATACCGATAGGCTTTTTGCAATAGCGGATAGGGTGAAGCTACTGCAAAGCCATGGGCTTTTAGATGCAATGCACGAACAGGCGGCATCCTTTTTCCGGTTTTTTTCCTATAGCTACCCGAAACAACAAGCATATGATCCCGAGAAGGCTAAGCAGACACATGCCTTGCTACTGTCCATCTATCCAATATTCAAAAAAAACCCGAAAATAAACAGCATTGATAGGCTTAAAATTAATATGATTAAGGCAATGCCGGCACCATATTGTATGCTGTATAACCTAATATACAGATAAACTTCTTTGGGTGACTATACAAATCTTGCCGGCTGTGGTATAATCATAGTCGGTAATTTATTTGAGGAGGCTAATGGAAGACAACCGCTATCACACCGTAATAAAATCACAAAAGAGCACCTTTGATTTTAAGGAGGTGTGGCGTTACCGTGACCTAATACTGCTTTTTGTCCAGCGTAACTTTAAGCTTGTATATAAGCAAACGATTCTCGGGCCGCTATGGTTAATTCTTAATCCACTGCTAACAAGTGTAATCTTTACCTTTATATTTGGTGGGTTTGGGGGGATATCTACCGATGGCCTACCACAATTTTTATTCTACCTTTCGGGTAATACAATATGGGGGATGTTTAACACCTCGGTGCTAAACACGGCAAACACCTTTATTGCTAACGCAAATATATTCGGAAAGATATATTTCCCCAGGGTAACGGTACCGATATCGCAGATTTTAAGTGCTGTGATAAACTTCTTAATACAGTTTGTAATGCTTGCGCTTTTTTGGGTTTATTACTACCTAACCGGCGCCGAGCTTACAATTACACCCTATATACTGCTAGTGCCGCTTCTACTTATTCAGGCAATACTGCTTGCACTTGGTGTAGGGGTAATCGTTTCCAGCCTAACAACAAAATATCGTGATCTTGCAATTGCTGTAAGTTTTGGTATGCAACTTTGGATGTATGCATCCCCTGTGGTTTACCCAATATCCGAGACAGGTGGCATGATGCGCGAAATTATTCTACTAAATCCGGTAACACCGATAATTCACAACTTTAAGTTTGCGCTATTTGGGTCGGACGAGCTTTTAACCGGATACTGGCTACTTTCATGGATAGTAACATTAGTTTTGCTATTCTTTGGGTTAAGGCTGTTTAACAAGGTAGAAAAAACATTTATTGATACCGTATAGGAGTAGGATGCAAAACCCAATTATCGAGATAAATAATGTAAAAAAATTGTACCGTGTTGGCCAGATTGGCGGCGGTACACTTACTGCTGACCTACAATCTCTTTGGGCTAAAATCATGAGGAAAGAGGATCCTAACCGCCCACTTTTTCAGGAGGAGCGCTTGGTGGGTAGCACCTTTATGGCCCTTAACGGTGTAAGTTTTACCGTAAACAAGGGTGAGGCTGTAGGTATTATAGGTGGCAACGGGGCAGGAAAAAGCACACTGCTAAAAATCTTATCCCGTGTAACTGCACCAACGGATGGAGAGATAGTTCTTCGTGGGCGTGTTGCAAGCATGTTAGAGGTTGGTACCGGCTTTAATGGTGAGATGACAGGCCGAGAAAATATATATATGAACGGTGCAATACTCGGAATGTCCAGGGCAGAGATCGACGGCAAGATTGAGGGGATAATTCAGTTTAGCGAGTGTGGAGATTTCATCGATACGCCTGTTAAAAGATACTCCAGCGGAATGTATGTAAAGCTTGCTTTTGCCGTAGCATCCCACCTTGACAGCGAGATAATGATAATGGACGAGGTTCTTGCGGTAGGTGATGTTAACTTTCAGAAAAAATGCCTTAATAGAATGAGTGATTCTGCTAGTGAGGAAGGGAAAACGGTGCTCTATGTAAGCCATAACATGGCTACGGTGCGCCAGCTTTGTAACAGGGTAGTAGTTTTAAAGGATGGCCGCGTTGTATACGATGGCGATGTAGAAAAGGGTATCGAGATATACTCACAAAACTCTGTAAATATTACCACAAAGCGTACCTTTGACGTTAAGGCAAAGCAACGTTACGATGCATATATATGCGAAACACAGCTGCTAAACACCGAAAACGGCTGTTTTAGCGCAGAGCAGAAGGTAAGGGTTGCTGTAAAATGGTTTGCTAAGCGCAACCTTTCATCCGTTAGGTTTAATATGCAGATAAAATCCTGTAACCAGTGTATAGCAACCATGCTAAGCGAGGTTATGGATATAGAGGCTACCGAAACACCAAACGAGAGCGTATTTGAGATAGATATATCACAACTAAGTGTAGGTAGTTACGATTGTGATCTTTATATAGGCGGATACAACGTTTCCTCCTATCATGATTATGGTGCACAGCCATCGGCACTGTCTTTTCAGATAACCGAAAACAAAAATCAGGATGATGTTGTATGGCCCGGAAGCTGGAGCAATATGGTCATACCTCTTTGTAGGGAGGTAGGGGATGAGTAGCGATGTATTTTATTTTCCCCAAAGGATACTTGAGGAAACGCTCGGAGAACGGCTATGCGAAAAGCATGCTAAAATAACTCCGCTTCTATTACTTATACAGTATAGATTGCATTCTCTTTTTGGAGAGTATGCTAAGAAGCGCCAGCGTATACTTGATTACGACTATGCGGCAGGTGATTTACCTACCAATATTTTTAACTCTATATTAATGTTAAACAACAAAAAAACGGACAACTTTAAGGCTGGCGGTATTTTACTTTCACGAACTTTTACCGATAACCCACGTTATTCCGATGCGTTTAACTGGCTTTGCTGTAACCGTAATATATTTATTCCACAGCGCATAGTGCCGACAAAAAAAAATATCGTTCATGCCTTTAGAAACGATAACAGGTTTAACTATACCTTTTTTAGTAACGAATCGGTTCTAGGTGGCAAGCTTTCGGATGCAATACTAAGATATCAAGATTATGCAGATATGTTATATAACGGCACACCCTGCTCTGTAGAAAAGGAGCTGGCAACCTTAGAGGAGCTGTATCTTAACCGTAAAAAGTTTATAAAGCAACAGCTTGTTAAACAGGGTATAGAGTGTTTTATTACTATAAATCAATACAGTGCTCCCGACCTATTGTTGTGTGATGCCTGCAACGAGCTTGGTATAGTTACAAAACAGGCCGAACATCATACCCTAAAATATCCGGATTATGATAGCACTGTTAACAAGGTGAAAAAATTAACCTTTGTAAACGAGCACCTGCTTTGGGCAGATAGCGACCTTGTTATTAATAAAAATGTTTACAGCTACCTTCCGGCATTTAACCAGGTAGTTGAGTTTAAGGTTGCAGGAAGCTTAGAGCTGGTGAAAGAGGCCATTGCCGATAGGGTGGGTGAGATAGACGATAAAAGATATTTAACCTTGATGCTATCCGATATCCCTACCGATGATGAACGTGTAAAGAACGAGGTGTTAAGCTGGCGTAGTGAGCTTTTTATGCAGATAAGCAAACTATCACAAAAACTTGGGCTACCGGTAAGAATAAGGTATAAACCGGGTAGCGGGATGTATGATGAATATGATAAGCTACAGTTTAAAAGGTATGGCTTTATCGAGAGTGAAAGCACAGCCGAGAGCCTATACTACGATATACTTTGTAGCGGGCTTATAATATCAACACCATCTTCTGTGGTAGAAATTTGTGGGTTTCTTGGGAGAAATGTTTGCACAATAGATTATCCGATGTTGCAGGCAGAGGAATCACAGGGGGTTGATATGGCACTAAATATCCCGTTAGAGCAGCTAGGTCAGATTGATTTAAGCGATATTAAGAGTACCGATAAAACTGCATATATAAATTTTGATATCTTAACAGAGGTAAAATGGAAAGAGTAGATTTTGTATTCCTTTATGAGGTTAAGGCAAGAGAGCTTGATAATGTATGTTTGATAGCTGCAAAGCTTGAAAAGATGGGGTATAGCACCGGATTTGTAAACAGCTGGCACTGCCTTGCAAAACCGGAGGAGAAGGAACGTTACAGCTGTAAGGTTCTTGTTATAAGCGCCGCATTCGATACTGCATCTATTAAATATTTTGCGGAGCATGTCGTTGATTTTGATTATATTGTAAGCTTGCAATGGGAACAGATAATGTCTAAGGATACCCTTGCAAACGATGAATATCGTTGGAACTTAAAGGAGCTTGCAAAGGAGATTCCCCATATATCGTGGGGTCAGTTTAACTACGAGATATTAAGCGAGCGAAGCAAGCTTCCGATAGAAAA
>CAYJOX010000133.1:0-5241 GCA_964371915.1 uncultured Oscillospiraceae bacterium | reverse complement strand
AGTAGCCGTGAACGTGTCGCCTTGGCCAACAAGTGGCAAGGCTTGTTCGTCCTTATCGGTCTTTGCCTGTTCGCCTTTGTATAACTTTTGAATAGCCTTAAAGCCGTCTGAAATAACGGTTTTACCTTTTGCCGTGAAAACAGACTCACCGCATTTTGCTGTGATAACTGTTTCACTATATTGTTCGGCTAAAACAGCACTTGAAGTAGTACCCGATAAATTATTCCCATGTTGGGTCATTTACAAGCAGGTGGTTGCTGCTCCTATTATTCGTCCGTTTTGTACTAGGGGCAAGCCCGACACGCTTTGTGTAAAGTAAGGAATAACAAAATTAGAGGTAATTATCGAAAATACTATATTAGATATATAATTTCATTAAATGTTCAATACCTTAACGGCATCCAACAGAGTTTTCTCAAAAGCCAACATTCCGTATTTGTCCACCTCTGCTTTGTCTTTAACCCCACGAGTTAAACAGCCTGCGCCACCGATGCATCCCCCGACACATGCCATTCCCTCAATAAAATTAGCATCGCTTGTTTTTCTTACAGCTCTTAATATTGCCACTTTACAGGCTTCTATTCCGTCACATTTTTCAGCTTTTAGGTCAAACTCAATATTCTGCTCTTTCAGGGCTTGAGCAACAGCATCGGAAAGCCCGCCGCTTCTTGCAAAAATTCTTCCGAAATAGGAGGCATTATCGAGCACATCAACAGGTAATTCTTCCAATTTCAAGTCACGGCTGTCAAACAGTGCTTGTAATTCCTCAAATGTCAATACATTGTCAATATATGGGCTTACACTATCAAGCTGAAACTCCATTTTTTTTGCGGTACAAGGCCCTATAAAAACTATCTTTGAAGTTGGGTCGGTCTCTTTAATATATTTTGCTATTCTTGCCATAGGTGATAAATTATGTGATATATGCTGAACAAAAGCAGGGAAATTTTGATTGATAAACATTACAAAAGCAGGGCAACAAGAGCTTGTTAGGAAACCTTTTTCAGCAAGCTCTTCCGACTCCTCTAACGCTACCGCATCAGCACCTAAGGCGGCCTCAACAATTGTGTGAAAGCCAAGCTCTTTAATTCCGCTTATCACCTGCCCTAAATTAGCATGTTGGAACTGGCTGGAAATTGAAGGCGCTACAACTGCATATACCTTATAATCTTTATTGTTATTGCTTTTTTTAACTATATCTATAGTATCTAGAATAAAAGATTTGTCTGAAATCGAACCGAAAGGGCATTGATAAACACAGGCACCGCATGCTATGCATTTATCGTTAATAATTTCGGCGCTATTATCTGCTGCCTTTTTTATCGCCTTTACTTTGCAAGCGGTTTCACACGGCCTTTTCCTGCTGATTATAGCATGGTAAGGGCACACTTTTGCGCAGGCACCACAGTCCACGCATTTTTCTTCATCTATATGCGCCACATGGCTTTCGTTAAATGAAATAGCTCCAAATCTGCACGCATCATAACAGCGATGAGATAGACACCCCCTACATGATGATGTTACAGTATATCCCGAAACAGGACATTCATCGCATGCTATATCAATAACCTCTATAACATTAGGATTAGATCTATCTCCGCCCATAGCAATTTTTACTCTTTCTGCTAAAATTGCCCTTTCTTTATATACACAGCAGCGCATGGTGGACTCTTTCCCTGTAACAATCTGTTTGGGTATGTCTGTAACATTTTCAATCAGAGTGCCGTTCCACGCATTCTTTGCCACCTCTCTTAGTACTTTATACTTTATGTATTGAACTTTTGTATCGAATTTCTTCATCTTAAACTTGCACTCCTTTCTAAAAGCAGCTAACTTTTATTTTTTTTCCAATTTTCTCGAGATATTCTGCAAGCTCATCTATAAGCTGCATTTTTATATTAAAATTAATCGGCAGATCCGGATTTTGATGTGCCGGATTAACGGCCCTACCTACATAGAAATTTATGTCGGTTGCTTCTTCGAACAATAGCCTTGCAATAGAAGAAGCACCATCATTTTTACTACTCCATTCTGAGTAAAGATTGTTTTCATCCAGATAATCTTTAACATAAGCCAAAACTTTATTAATGGTTATAATCCCCTCTGTAACAAGATCGACCCCCTCTATTTTTGCTGTAGGCGGCACATCAGAGCTGACAAAATCGAGGCTCGGTATTAGTTCTTTACCCAAAAAATTTGCCGCTATGCGCGAGGTTGTGCCTCCACAAACTATATGTTTGCCCTCTTTGGAGAAAAATAAAGACATCATCCTATCCGCATCGTTCCTGTTAGAAGGAGGACCTATTATTAAGTTCATAGGTACTCTTTTTCTCATTTTAACGGTGCAAGCCGTGGTATCGTCTCCGGGGCGCCCTCCATACAACGAGTAGCACTCGTTTAAAAGGATGGTGTTAAGCGTTTTTGCCGTAAACCCTACATGGCAGAGCGGCTCTATATATTTAACAATATCATCCCTGTCCCAACCAAAATTCAGTGCACTTCCAACGCCTGCATGAATGCAACCGTCACTCATTATAAAAAATGTATCGTGCTCATAAAGGTTTATTTTGGAAAGTAAAATCTTTTTGCCGCTTATTATAATCTCATTATAAGAAAATTCATAATTTTTTGAATCACGAAACAAAATAACCCTCGGGTTATCGTATTGTATAATTTCAGCCTCTTTATTTCCGTTAAATAATCTTACAATTGTAAATGTCGAGTATGCCACTCCACGAACATTACAAACGGGCAATGTTTCGGCAATCGTCTCAACGCAGTCTGCTATACTTAATCCTTCTGAAATCATAGTGGATATAATTTTTGATGTTAATGTTGAAAGTATATTTGCCTTTACCCCGCTTCCAAGCCCATCGGCTAAAACTATGGTAGTAGAGCCATCCGCACTTTCTACAACACACACTTGATCACCACACAGCTCCTCGGTGTATTTATTTAAACTATTAAAACCAATGTCGGGACATAAATTAGTCATCTCTAATCGACTCCTTTAGCTTTGTAAGGGCAATTTTTGTTTCAGCCGCTGTCTCTCCAAGTAGAGATGCTATTTCATGAACTACTCTCATCTGCTTTTCTATAACTTTATCTGTAGTGTCGATTGTAGTACGGCTTATTGCTTCTTTTTTAGCTTTTTCCTCCTCCTCCTCTGTAACGTCTCGCATAATGCACATAAGCATTTTATACTGTTTATCAAAAAAAATCGTCTGTACTATATGCTTGTTATATTCCGCCAAATATACTCTTTTCTCTCTTACCGAAACACCCGTATTTCTAACCGAAATAAACTCTACCGGATCTAAAACCTTAATGATTTGCTCGCCTAAAATATCTTTTTGATTTCTTAAATTAAATAGCTTAACTGCAGATTGATTAGCCTTTTGCACCTCTAAATTTTCGTTTAAAACAATAATTGCATTAGGGGTGTTGTTTACTATCAGTTCAGAGAAACTCTCTGCTTTTTCGCTTAAGAATGGAAGGCACATGGTAAGATCTGCTTTACCGTAAAAAACCGCCTTAGCCTTTTCTTTACATGAGTTGTAACCACACGAACCACAATTAAGTTCGTCGGCCTCGGTCTCTTTTCCTATCTGTCTAAGAATATTTGTTATATCACTTTTTGATGGTGAAAAATTCTCCTGCTCTATCGCAACAAAGCTTTTGTTCATATTTTCAGTTGAAAGAGGCTCTACCACAAAATCTTTTTCGCCCGCATAGCCACTAATGAAAATATTGTCTGAAATAGAATTTTTTCTGTTTTTTTCCATAACAGGGCCGCCTATACAGCTTCCGACACAGGCAGACATTTCTATAAAACATTTTTCAATCTTACCATCAACTATTTCATCTAAAGCTTTAATGCAATTTTCAACACCGTCAACTGCAAAATACGAATAATCGGGTGCTTTGTTTGTTATTGTTTTAAGTATACCGCCTGTTGTAGGGAAAAATCTCGCTAGGCTTTCATCTGTATCATCTTTTTGATCATTTGCATCTATTTTTATGCTCTCTTCATCAAGCCACTGACTAAGCTCTTCAAATGTTAGAGCTTCATCTACTATTCCTTTGTAATAACCTGCTTCATCTTTTTTTGCAACACAAGGCCCTATAAAAACAACTTTGGCATCGGGGTATCTTTTCTTAATATCAAGCGCGTGAGCCTGCATTGGGGATACAATATCGGCAAGATATGGTAACAGGTTTTGATAATATTTTTGAATAAGCAAATTTACCGAGTGGCAAGAAGATGTGATAAGTATATTTCTCTTTTCTTCGATTATCATCTTTTCATAAGCGTTTTTTACAATTGTGGCGCCTATGGCAGTTTCTTCTGCATGGTGAAACCCAAGCTTAGCCAAAGCTCTTTCTATGGTTTTTATTCCGGCTCCATCATAATTTGCAATAAAGGACGGAGCAACCGAGGCTATAACCGGCACGCCGGAATAGATATGTACTTTAGTAGCTTCTATACTGCTGTCAATCTCTTTTGCATTTTGAGGACAGTTAACAAAGCATTGTCCGCATAGAACGCACTCTTTGCTTACAATGTTTGCTTGCCCTCCTGAAAAGCGTATAGACTTAACGGGGCAGCAACGTATACATTTATAGCAATTTTTACAATTTGATTTTTTTAGTTTTAAATATTCAGCCATACTCACTCTTCTTTCAGATTATATTTTTTGCATTATTTCTTTTTCAAAAAATATTTCTATACCTTCAGGCTTAACAGAATGTATAGTATCGTCTATCGATACACATACACCATCTTGACATTTTGACATACAAAATGCACCGGATAAATCAATTTTTTCATGCAATAGGTGTGCTTTTATAAGCTCTTGGATTTTTTCAACTACTACCTTTGAGCCTTTCAAATGACATGAACTGCCGATGCAAACTTTAATTTTCATATAATAACCTCATCTTTAACTTTGTTAATATTTTAACATACTTTTGTCTTTTTGTAAAGCATTGTTAGTTTAGTTAATGGAAAAAGTTTTATTTTTTATTATTAGGCTCCCAGCTCACACCCCAGCCAAATAAGCTCTAACATTTTCTTGCAAATTTTAAGGCACAGCCGAAGCCATGCCTTAAAATTAATCTGTATTTTCATATTGTGGGAAATTATTATTTTCTGTATTGAAGCAAAATGTCAATGCACACCGAGAAATGCTCATAATAAACAGTTTTATTATTTATTAAATGAGCCAATTTCTATAAGAT